>NZ_DASWWZ010000201.1:0-26039 GCF_036405755.1 Schlesneria sp. | reverse complement strand
GCGTCACTTTGCGCGCCCCCGGCTAGCGTACTGGTGTCACCGCTCATTGATCATGGCCTCAGTCGAGAAGAGATTGATAGACGAAAAATCACCTTGTGGCAGTCGTCTAATGGATTCTCAAATTTCTTGCTAGGCCAAACTGAATTTCAGAAGCTGTTTCCTGTGTATAGGTTATCGCCCGCGCGTTCCAGAACTGTCATTTCGGCACCCAACCGTAGATGCGATCGTGAGTTCCGACCGTGCGTTATTGCCACATGTCAACTCTGCTTGACATCGTTGGCTGCCATCATGAAATTGGCGCGATCCTGTTGCTCAGCACTCAATGCGTCCAATAGTGCGAGAGCATTCGCGTAGCGCAAATCCCCCTTCAACGCATCTAAGCCAGCTTGACCATTTCTCCGGAGCGAGACGAGTTCCGCGTTCTGCAGTTCCATCTCAAGGAAGTGGCACAGCCAAATGTGTGAGGGCGTAGTGGCACGGTAGGAAGAAGCATCCATGAGAGAATCCTCGACTGAAAGGGACGTTCCAAGTCCTTTTGCGGAGCGGCCACACAGCATGTGTACGCCACCAGGATTAGAACGGACCGTAATCCGTCGAGGAAGCAAATTCTGAGATCTCACTCGCCCCCGGTCGCACTCTCGCCTTCTCAGGAGCGGAATGAACTGCAGTCGTCATCCGAACGATGAACGTCCGGCAATACGAGGTCACAAGTTCCCCGGCAGATCAGTCGAGCGTATTCGCGATGAGGTTCAACACAGCCCCCGCTGAAGACGTCCATCGGTTCATGGAGTTGCAGCATCTCGTCCAGAATTTTTGCCGTGGCGACGGGGTCGGCGAGCGTCGCATCGACCTGACTTTCGACACGAGATTCGTCGATTTGCAATTCGCCGTTCTGGTCACGGTAGGTCGAGTTGCGCCAATGATAGATCGACAGACATTTCGTAGTGAGAGTGTAAACCAGTCCGGGACGCCAGAAATCCGCGAAGAGTCCGTTCCCTAAGTAAAAGGTCCAGCTCCCTTCGTACCCGGTCACTTCAGACGATTCCCGGTCAGGATTGCGGAACCAGGTCCGATCACCAGGAACGAAAAATTTCACGGGCAGAGGATTGCTGGGAGAACCGATTCTCCGCAGAAAGATTCGCTCGAACTCCGCCCCTTTGACCGCACGTTTTTCCGCTTGTCGATGCAGATCCTGATACAGCTCCGGATGCGTTAGTTTTGCTTCGGTCGTCATTGCCAGCAGGCAGATATACTCTGCGGCTCGCCGACACGAGAATGTATAACGGACTCCTGAGACCTCTGGTTGAGTCGTCTTCTGCAAAGCGGCAATCAATGACACACCGGGGCGCAGGATGAATCCATGGTCCTCATCATACGTCCAATACTCTGCAGGTCGCTCCGCAACGTCAGTCGCGAACGAGAGCGACGTTTTGCGCGCTGCCATCACGATGTTCTTGCGAATGCGTATGGACGACATCAGTTCGTCCAGGCTCGGGAATTGAAACGGAACTGGACAAAGCAGCATCGCCAGCACAATTTCCCGTTCGAGATCGACCGGATTCGTAACCGTGTCGAGATGCAACTTCTGGCAAAGCTGCGATGTGTCACCAGACGGAGCCAGGTTGACTGACTCGCCTTGCCGCAGATGGAATCCCAGCAGCCCCCCAAGCGACCTGGGATCATTCACCGTCGTGACATGCTGGTGGAGGTTCAGATCTTTGAGATATCTCTCGAACTCACGGCGGGCTGATTCAAGTTCTCCAAACTGCAGTCCCTGAATCTGAATTCCGCCCTCAAGCTGTTTTGAGCACGTAGCAGCACTCTGCATCTGACGAGCCTTCTGAAGTTGCTAACCGCTTCTGACAAATGAACATGAGTTTATGCCGCCGTCAGAACTTTTCCTATCGAAGTTTCTCGATGGTTGGTGCGATTCTTGATTTAGCGACCCCGATTTTCCTCTGAAAAAGGGCCCCAAACCTGAACACCCGGTCAATGGTGACGGGAAATTCAGCTTTGGCGACCTTCACCCATCCTGAGGTGCAAAGAAGTTTCACGATCACGTCGCTGTGCGTTTCAAAATCGCGGAAAGTCTCAGGCTGGGAGCTTCGACGAATGTGTAAAGCGCATGAGCTGCGACGAGACTGAGTCCAAGAGCTGACAGGAGTATCGCCGATGCCTGATTCGAGGTGGGCTGATCGTCGAACAACTTCCACGCCATGGTGATCACCAGGTGGCAGACAGGGAAATGGATCAGGTAAAGACTGTAGGAAATCCTGCCCAGATACTGCAGCCACGGCCAGTTAAGCCAGCGATGAAGTCGATCAAACGAGCCCGCTACAAAAATTGAAATCGACGTCAGCAGGGCGACGCTGTTCTCGTACCACCACTCATCATCGAAGGCCAGTTCGACAAGTGCGATTCCGACGATGATGCCGTAACAGAATCTGGGAAGACTTCGATCCAGTGTCCACCAGGTGGCCATCCCCAGAAAAAACATCCAAGTGAAATGAATGACCCACGGCGTCGTACTTTCCAGCATTCTCCAGTAGAAGAGTGAGGCGAAGCCAAGTGGCGCAAACACCGCCAGCAGGGCAAAGGCCGAGGGACGCGGCTCCGACGGAACGGGGCGCGGGAAAAAATGCTGAGCAATCCCCCACCCCAGAATTGCGACCACGTAGAATTGCATCTCAATACAGATCGTCCAGATCCCCGCACTAAGCGCCTCATGCCCCAGAATGTCCTGAAGAAAGGTCAGATGAGCCGAGACACGCGCGATCGTGAGTTCCCCTTCATACGGGGACGCGAAATCCCCCGCGGCGTCGCAGACAAGATTGACCAGCACCACGCACCCCAGCGTGAACCAGTAAGCCGGAACGAGTCGGATCAACCGGCGGAGGGTGAACAGACTGACCTCGCGCGGTGTGACCCAGGTCTTCCTGCACGTGTAAGCGATCACAAATCCGCTGATGACGAGCAGCACTTGCACACCTGCTCGGATCCGAATGAATGTGGCGTCTACGATCCAGTGAATTGAATCCAACCAGGGATACGGCGGGGGTTCGTACCACCAGATGTGGAAAAGTACGATCCCCATGGCCGCCAGCCCCCGCAGTCCATCCACAAAAACAAACCGTTTCGTCGCAAGTGCCGCATCGGCAACGCTCACGGTATCCGGTGCCGCAGCGGGTTCGGATCGGGCGGGACTGGAAGACTTGGTTTCGGATTTATCGGTCACCAGTGACACGTGCGACCTCGCTCCTGCACGACCTCGATCTGACTGGGTTGCTCGCTGTGAGTCCTCAACCAGCATCAGGCCGCTGAGACGAGACAATGACGACGACGTTAAAAAAAAGAAAGCCCGACACCTGTCTCGGGCTTTCCAATTTTCATTGCAAATTCGTCAGGTTAGTCAGCTTGCTTCAGTGAGAAGGTCACAGACTTTGCTCCACGGGCATCGGGGACGGTGTAACCGCCACTTGGTGGGAAATACTTGGCGATGACTTCGAAGGGAGGCAACTTCGAGACATCAATCCCTTCCAGAACATTGTCCGAGTTTTTGAGCATGTTGTAGTAGGTTTTGAACTGCGCTTCGGTCCGCTGAAACGAAATCATGGATGCTTTTGCGGGGAAGTGTTTGGACACCTGCTTGTAATCGGCCGAATCGACCAACGTCGTGCGGCTCGCCTGACCTCGCATCATTCCTTCCAGCAGTGGGGTGTCGTTGGTGACGACCAGTTGCCCCTCTGTGATCGCGATCGAAACAGGTTGATCGCTATTCGGTGGCGAAATTTCGTAAATGATCTCGCCATTGAACTCACGAGATTCGATGTTGGAATCACCCGCCTTGACTGCCGCGGCGAGCGTCTTCTTCATCTTGCCGGCATCCTTCAGACCAAATCCGGCCAGAATCATCGGAGTCGGTGCCCCATCGTCGTCTTCGCTCTCTTTTGTCTCAGACTGCAGGATATGGATCTTGCCGTCGAGATGATCGAGCAGGTCTTTCTTGGGGTGAATCATCGGCCCCTTTTCCGCCACCGAATCAAGGAATCGAGCGGTCGCTCCGCGGCCCTGGAACTGATCAACCAGCGTTTCGATCGATCGGTAAGCCTCATTCACATTCCAGTTTCCAGCCGAATAGGACCCAATGTCGGCCGGGACCCAGTTTGGCGGAACAAGTTGTGCTGCGGGGAACTGGAACAAGCCCAGCAACCCGGTCGGCTTTTCGCCGGTATAGATGTAGGTGGAGGCCACACCGGCTAAGTCGGAATCTTCAAAGTTGACACTCCCGCCCCAGCCCGTCAGCGTATTGACCCCGAACATGGGTAGAAACGCACCCGCCAAACCGGCCTGGGGAAATGTCGCCTGTGCGGCAGTAATACCGGTCTGAATCAGGCCGAACGGGTTCAGATACCACTTGATCAGCGAATCGGCCCGGTCACCGCTGCACTGAGACTGGATGTACTTGTACTCGTTGTTCTGAGCAAGAACTTCCTCGCTGTCCCCTTCCCAGCGTTCCAGCACCGATTTCAGAGCGTCCTTATCATTGCTGAAAACCAGAAACGACTTATCAGCAAAGTACGTGATCGTCTTGAAGGGATTATCTGGCTCGGGGTTCTTCAGGGTATAAACATGAATGTTGACACGCTCAAATTCTTCGGTGGCGTGTTCGGCTTCTTCCTTCTCCAGTGCCTCGTCCATTTTCTTGAGAAGCTTGTCGATGGTCGCCTGCTGGCTGCCGTATTCAAGCAACAGGACAAACCCCAGTTTGCGAGCCGGTGTCTCAAACATTGCGAATGTGACTTCGCCCTGAGGCAACTCGGTCAGATCCTTGATCGATACCCCAACCTCTTTTTCCATCTCGCCTGAAGCTTCATCAATCTTCCGATGAACGTCTTCCAGGAATGGGGCCATCTGAGGGTCGCGAAGCAACTGACCCATCGACGACTTTTCCCATTGCTTTCCGAATTCAGGGACGTCGGCAATCGAGAAGAACAGCAACGTATCTTTGGGAAGCAGCCTTTCGCCCGGAGCAGAATCAATCGCCCGGCAAACTGACGCGAAGGCAATGGCCTGGGCGAAAACTAGCCCTAGTGCGATCGAGCGGAACCATAGTCGATTCATGAAAAGTCCAATCCCTTACAGAGTTTTAATAGCCAAAGTCGCCGTGTGCAGTCATCCTGACAGGCTTACTCTGGACTTTCATCCCACGAAACCCATTCTCGATACAGGCTGTCTCATCTTCGCAAGTTCGTCTGAAGTCAACAACATGCGAAGAGAGAATTTGTGACAGAATTGATGACCCTCGCCAGCGAGAGCCGGTTTCAGACTACTCTGATTCCTTTGGCTCGCCGGCCACCTTGCGATGAGGTGCATCGAGATAGCGAAAGCCCGTGTTGGGATTGTTGCGATCGAATGCAAAGGCTTCATGATTGTCCAGAAACAGTTTTACGTAAGGCGTCGGAATGGCAAAGCCCAGACCTTCAGCAAATAACAGCTTCATATTCGTGACCCCGATGACTTCGCCGCGAGAGTTGAACAGCGGACCTCCACTATTCCCCGGGTTAATCTCTGCAGTCGTCTGGATATAGACCTGACCCCGAAAGTTTCGATTCTTGGTCCCGATGATTCCCTGTGAAACGGACCGTTCCAGCCCGAGAGGATTGCCGATGGCGAAAACCTCTTCTCCTTCCTGCAAATCATCATCTTCCGCAAGAAATGTTGGCTTGAAGGCCAGATCCTTCTGCACCGGGATTTGCAGCAGTGCCAGGTCGAAAAATGGGTTTAAAGCGACAATCCGCACGTCATCAATCCGCCGCCGATTGAACGACCCGTCTTTCTCACGATGAAAGATGGTCGTCGCAATCCGGGTCTCACGTTCAATCACGTGATAGTTCGTGACGCAGAATCCGTTCTCGTTGACGATAAAACCAGAACCAAGCCCCCCCGGCGTCTGGACCAGGACCACCCCTTCTCCAAATTTCTCCGTCAGCTCTTTGATGCTGCGGCGGGGAAGTTGAGCCGTTCGATAGAGCCGGTGCTTATGAACCTGTTCGGGCACGTTGGCCGATTCACCGGCCGCCACCCGCGACTTGATCTGGCTCAGCGGAATCTTGATGACGTCCACCCCGATATCGACGTACAGCGTTTCCGCTTGTTGCTTCAGGACATCCCCTTCCACCTTGTGACCAGTTTTCAACTCGATCACATCAGCTCTCAGAACCGCAACCGAGACGCATAGCGCCAAGGCCATCCCTGTCAGCAAAGGAAACCGCATCGCGGATTTCATAGTAGTCCTTACTCTTGTTGATTCGGTGATGTGTCGATCACGAAGATATTCAAGACGAGTCGTCACCTGTGCTCACAGAAACGTGGTTCGAGTTGATCGACTGAGGGTAACGATTTCAAACCGACTCGCGAACAGTGAAAACGCCTGTTTCGGCGCCGAACCGCCCGACACGCGCTGGATCGCACAGCAGGGGACGCCGACACCGCCTTACCCGTTCCCGTACGACGCATGGCAGTCAGTACAAGACTTATTGACTTTGTCGACTGCCTCCTGAAAACGATCGTAAGCTTCTTCCTGACTGGCAGAGAAGGCCTCCCGCCCGCCGTCGATCAATGTTCTGGCATGCTGCTGGTACTCGTCCTCACCCGTGTAATCGTACCCGGTCGTGGTAATGACTGTTCCCAATGCCGTGATGAGAGAAGCTTCCCGCCGGATTTGATCGGACAAGCTCTTGAACTTGGCTTCGCTGTTGACGTCCTGTTTCAGGAAGTTCTTGGCCCGCTCAATCCGTTTCATCAAGCGTTTGCGAGAAGCCACCTCACTGAATTCCCGGGCTGACGGAACTTCACCCGCGTCAGGCGGAATCGAACCGTCCAGAACGGACGTCAGCCGCTGAAACGCCGATCGCGTCTTTTCGAAATTTTCTTTACCCAGTCCCGCCGCAGACGTGCTCAGTTGGCCGGCGAACTCGCGCACGAAATGCGCCTTATCCTTCCACGTCACCGATTCGGGGTGACTCTGCATAATTCCCGCAAGGGCGGCCAGTTCCGAGCCGTCGATCGCGATTTCCTGAAAGTTGGAGTTGTAACTTCCCTGATTCGACATCGATTTCGTCAGACTGTTTCGAACGGCTTTGACTTCGCCTTGAAGTTCTTCCAACGGAATCAGTTTTCCCCACTCCAGACTGCCTGAGGCCGTGATGGCCGCAAGGGCGCCAGAGTTTGCGGGCACCGAAGGGGGTGAACCCGTTTTCGGTGCCGGGTCCGACGCACCAGCATCGGACTTGGGAGCAACGGGACTCGAATTGCTCCGAACCAGATCCAGAGGATCGTCGAAGAAGACGTCATACGGGATCTTGTTGACGAACTTCCGCCCCTTCGCGTCAACTCGGACGTTCGCTGACTTCTCCTTCGAGCCACTCTGAGACAGGGCAACCTGTCCGATGACAAGACTCAAAATCGCGGTCAAAGCGATGGCGGAGACTCCACGCGATTGCCACCCCCACGATCCCTGCGGGCTGGCAATGTTTCGAAAACGCCACATGACGGAATCCTCGTCGAAGGCCGGCTCAAGTTCTGCCAGATTCCTGCGAACAAAAGTAAAATTTTCTCTCGTGTAACACGCCGGTATTATGATTACCAGCGTCAACTCCTGCAATCACCGCAGGTGAATCGGTCAACTTCGATGGATACTCGCTTCACCTTGCTGGACTACAACTTGCAGCCTGACAGAATGAACGAACTGAACGATTTTCGAGACAGGAATGGCTGTCGTAGGATGCAAAGAAGTCGGAATTTGAACGCGTTGGCATCGCCTGATGCGGGACGTCGAACAGGCCGCACCTCTTGCGTAGCCCACCTGAACTCACTAATCGTATTTCGCGAGGCATCCTGAATCCTTCAATAAAACTGGCCATTGAAGGAGAGTTGAATACAGAGTGTTGAACTTATTGACTCGTACTGAGAACCGCCGCAGCTCGGTGATCCGCAGAATTTTGAGTAAGGAGTAGAACAATGAATCGTGCGCTGTTGTGTAGCCTTGGAGTCGCGCTGGCCGCGACCGTCGTCAGTGCTGGCGAGAGCCGGTCCGTGCGAGGAGCCTTCCCATTTTCACTGGCCCCTTCGGTACTGGGACAGTCGGGCGGCATTCCCATGCCGGAACCCCTGACACCCGTTCCGGACCCTGAGTTCAATCAGACCGTCCCACCGGCCTACGCCCCAAACCGTTCCAGCAACTATACCCCCAGCCCCTACTCGGCACCGGCCACCGGTAACTACCCGATCCCCGGCACCGTTCAGTATGGGACTCCAGCCTCGGTTGTGAGCGAACCTGCCTTCATGCTGGCCGCCCCGAACGCCGAGATCTACCAGAACGTCCGCTACCGCGCAGTCCGGAACATCGCTCCGGGTGCGGTCCCCATGATCGTTCAGGTCCCCGATCCCTGTAACCGAGACGCCTGCTGCAAAACCTGCGTCAACGTCCAGATCTGCGTCCCCCCCTGTGACCCACAGCGCGTGAAGGTTTCCCGTGACGGCAGCCGACTCCGCTATGACTTCGGCAAGTACTCCGTGTCCGTCCGCTCTGTCGGAAAACACGTCGTGGTTCACTACGAAGACTGATACCATGTGAAGTAAAACTTCACGGCCCTCTGACGACGGCACGACCGAGTCGGAAAAGGCCGCCAAAACTGAAGATCAACCGATGAATCCGTCGAGCCACGTTCCCGCGAACGTGGCTCGATCCTTTAGTACCTGGCATGTTGCGTATCTCGAAGAAGCAAGTTCTCTACGGACCGTGATGACCGGAACCGTGAGCCGTAGCAGCCTGTTGAAAACCGGGGACTGGCTCCGGGCTCACCTCAATTCACCGAAGAACTCGTCTGATTTGAGGTGCCTGCTCCGTTTTTTCAACACGTCACGAATTGTCAAAGAGCGAAACATCAATCGACTCAATCTCCGGCTCCGTATAAAGCCGAGATAAGAGTCCCCCTCTCCCCCTCCCCCTTCCCCTGACGCCTAGCGTGTTTGTCCGTCAGCACATGTCACCGCGCGAGATGACGCCGTCACCTGCTGAAAACGAAAGGCGGGCTCCGTCCCCCCCCTTTGGGGGGCCCCCTGCACCACCCGATCTTGCGCTTGGTCCCTGCTCCCTCTCGGGGTACCGACTTCCCAAATCTGTTCCCGATGACCTAAAGGGGATGGTCAGCCACATTTCGAAAAACGTTGGCCAGCCGGGCCAGTCCCCCTCAAAGCACTCAAACTGTTTAACCATAACTACATGGGACTGGCCAGCCGACTGGCCAAGGTTTGGCCAGTTGGCCACCCGGTTCCCCTCGTCACCATGACTCCTCTGCAGGTGGTCGTGACGTTCGTACCTGCGGCGTCCCATCGCTTCATCTCGTCCAGTCAAAATCCAACGAAATGTCACCACAGTACATCATCCTTTCCACCCCCTCTCATTGCCGCCTCAGATTCCGCCAGTTGGGTGTTGTTCCCCTGTGCCGACTTCTCACCGTTTTCCTGCGCAAAAATCCCTTTGAACGCATTGACAAAGGTGCGGATCTAAATGCTTCGCGCGCAAACTCCAGACCGCTGGAGTTCTGTCTCGGCGTTCCTCACCCGCTGACCGCGGATCTTCGAGCAGAAGCAGTGTCAGCAACAGACAGCAATCCGGCGAGTCCAAGTATCCAAACCTTTGGAACAAACACCCGATTCATCGCGAAGCCAATCAGCCCACCCCGACCGGAACCAGTCTCCCCGCAACACGTGACCTCTTTCAGAGATGGGCAGCGATCCAGGCAAAACATGAAATCCGGTACAACCGCGGAGTACAGGATATATGCGGCCTCCCCGTCCCCGGCCTGAACGGCCATCAGATATCAATCCAGGGCAGAGCGCCGCGGCGAAGCCGCAAAGCGCCGCCCTGAGTAGGTGATGAGTAGCGCCTCCTCCGCCCTGTTAAGGGCACAATCACCATTCAAAATGAACGCCACCGAATCCCACGAAACAAGACGTTCGAAATGAAAGACCTTGCCCCAGACACACAGCCAACGAATGTGTCGCCCTTAACAGGGCTCGGAACAAATAATGCCCCTAACCCAGGGCGGCGCTTGCGGCTTTGCCGCGACGCTCTGCCCTGGGCTGGCTTGTGGATGCCTTTCAGGCATCAGAATCAAACGCTGAACCGCATCGAGCGCAACAGAGTAGACTGTGCTCCAGCCCCCGTGCTGTGTTCCAGCCCCCGTGTCCACATCCGGCCCCCATGTCCACATCCGGCCCAAAGGGCCATCCATTCCCATAGCCCAGCCCATCGGGCTGGGATGTGATTCGACGAAACATCACCAGGCCTGAAGGGCCGACCGTTCGAACATATGCCGAACCGCGACCAGATCATATCCGGGGCACAGGGCCATGGGGACACTGCCGTTCTTGGGTGAGTGACACGCATCTATCGCCACTCCTCAAGCCAATGACAACATCCGCAGATGGCGCAAATTCCAAGAACAGAATTTCATCTGCGAAAATCCGCGAAATCTGCGGACCAAACTCACTCAAAGTCATTCAAATCGGTGAGACCGAGGCGCGGAGGGACCCGAGTATTTCCACGGGCTGAAGGGCTCATTGTGATTGTCACCGCCTTGAAATTAAGGTGCTCCCGTCAGTGCCCTGAAAGTGGATCATCACACTGCTTTCGCGCAATGGGTATGGTCTCTTCTGCGCAGAGACTTGTGCTGCACAGATCTCTCTCAACCTGGCAGAGACGATCGCTGTTCGGCGACGACTGGATTCGAGGAATCTCCTGCGTCAGGAGAAAACTTCGCGTGTTTCGCGGCGGACGTAGTGTCGGTGCTGGCCGATGCAGCTACGCGTCAGCTCGATTGTCTGCGGCCGACCGGCGACGTTGTAGAACAGTTTGCCGAACTTTCTGACCAGAGACAGCCACGTGTTGGTGTTCAGATCCAGCTTGCCCAGAACTTCTTTGAGTTGAGGTGATGTCCGGGCCCCCTGTTTGCGGGGAAGCTGCTTTGCGGTCCAGCGGAGTAACCGCAGGTAATCCTCCTGTGTCATCGGCAAAAAGCCTTTGTCACTGCAGCGGGCTCCTGTACGGCTTGCAACCGGACCTGTCTTGCCATCCCGATCTTTAAGGGACAACGGCGCCAGAAATTGATCGACTGACGACTGGTGCTTTTTTGTCGTGTCGTCGGACTTGCTGGCCGAACAGCGGGATTGATTCTTCTCCGCTGTTGAGGCATCGCTCGGTTTGGTGGTCTCTCGTGAGGCCGACCGAGGTTGTTGAGCCTGAAGCCGGCGCTGCACAGAGGTGTAGTCGCTGGTCTCCAGCCGGTCGGCCATCGCCGCACGAATCGGGTTCAATTCGACGTAGGCGGCACACGCGACCAGAGCAGCTTCATCCAGTAACCGCACCGCCCGAAAACGGCTTTGCCAAAATCGGCCGATCTCCTGATCTTCGTGGTTAGCGCGCATCGCTACCGTCTGACACAACAATCGCATCCACCAGCCGATGTCTGACAACCGCAAGCGGATAAGTTCCCGCTTGCGGGCATCGTTCTGAATGAAATCCAATTCGGCCTGATTCGGCTCTAGAGGGTTCCCGCACTCATCCTTCCGGATCGGACACAGGAGCAACCACCGACGAGCAACTTCTTCATCACTCCAGGTCGCCACCACATCCGGCCGAGACCGCAGGATCAGGTGAAAGTGGTTCGAAAGAATCGCAAAGCCGAGCAGATCGATCCCAACGCAGGCGGCGTATCGCTTGAGTAGACCTTCAATCCATCCCTTCCGGTGGTCATAGTTCTTGCCGGTGAGAGAATCGGTCCCCAGAAGAAAGCACCGTCGCACAACCCGGTTCATCACATGCACGATCGCGACTTCATCTGGAGAAAACACCTCCGCACGCGCTAAGCGAGCCATGTAATCGCCTCCGATTCCAACGCAAAACCCGAGCGATTCACTCCAACGACTTCAAGGCTCTTGATCTTGTGTAGCAATTGTCAAAAGAATCCGCATCGCGGTAGGTACGGTCATTGCTAACCGCCCCCCGCACAGATCCGTACGTGCGGCACTACCGCATACGGCTCTTACCGTGGATAAAGACGAGCGAAACTGTCTGACTTCCCGGGCACGTGCATGTCGGCATTGTGGCATCGCGCCTTTTCCGACCGATCCGTTTCCGAGGAAATGGATGTACCCGGGATCTCCCGCCTTCCGTGAGGAAAGTTTCCGTCCATGCGTATGGTCTGGGACTCCGTGCTGGTCGAATCGGACTCGCCATTAGTGTTCGATATCATCACAATTGCCTTCCCCTTGACACAACAGGGTCGGCCTTCGCAAAGTTGTGAACTCGGAACTCAATACACAGCCTGGACTTTCCCCTATGAACCCTTCGCTCTGCCGGTTGCCCGACACAACGCATCACTCGGGGACAAGGCGATTGGCTAAATCTTACCTTGTACGAAACTTGCATTCGCTACCTTCCTCGGGCTTGCGCCGGCGCACTGTGTCCCCATGGGCTGCCTCCAGCCACTCACCACTGAGGATTCTCCAAAATGGCAGAACGAATTAGTTTGCTCCGCGTATTTGTTGGTCTATTGACATTCGGACTCCATCTACAAACGGCGATGGCGCAGCCTGACGACGTCTCGCTAAGGGAACTTCCTCCGCTCAATTTCAACCTGGTAAGCCAGAGTTATCGCGTCGATCCATACATTTTGGCCGCAGTAAAGCTGCAAGGAATGGGCAAAAACAAAGCGGTTCGCATCTTACGCGTTGCTGCGCGCGATCCTGAGCAGAGCGAGAATTCGGTTTTTGTCCTGTGTAGAATGTTATTTGTGCCAAAGAATGAGCGAATCTTTCGGGCTCCGATGATTGGTATTCCGGAGTTGCTTGGGGGAACACGTCATGGGGACTGGCCGAATTTGCCAATTGATATTGTCGATGGCATACCAGTTGTAATTGTCCGTGGTTACACATTATTTGGATGTGCCGAATCCTCAGCCGAGTATGTCGAGTACTGCCTCAATGAATGTGACTGGTCCCGATTTGAGTTCAGAGCAAGGAGCCCAGCCGAAAAATCCAAAGCATTACAAACGTTGCTCGCATCACCCAAATGGAAGCTGGCTCTTGATGACACGGAGAAGGAATGTCTTTCGTCGCAGTTCTCGCAAGACGATTAATACCACGCACAACTGAAAATGCTGTGTTCCCGTTAGTACCCAATCTTCCGGTAGCCCCTGCTCCATGGGTCTCGACAGTGGAGATCGATTGGCGCAGCGATTCTTGCGGCAATGAGATCACAAAAGCTAGCAGAATGGGCTATGTTGAAGGTGAAAAGCAGAGGGAGCTGTAGTATGTGCAACAAGGGATGGACACCCATTAGGACTCGCGGATTATATGGTATCATCAGCATTGTGTTGCTCTCGACAGCGACTCAGGTTTGCCTTCCTTACTGGTCTTACAGCCTCTTTAAGCCCTCTGGGGAACGATCGCACACGAAGCGAGACTGGCGATCTCCCCTTCGCTTTGAGACTTTGATTGAGTTGTCGAACTTGACTCGCCAGCAGAGAGTGACGGTTTCCGGAGTGAAGACAGGAGACCAACGTCTCCTGTTGTTGGTGCGAGAGCATTTGGGCACCGTGACGCCCACTTCTGCGTGGCCAACTGAACTTGTCGACGTTGACTTGAATAGCGGGGCCATCTCTACCTCCAAAGGACCAGACGGCGTTCGTTATGCTGTTTACGGTGGGGGCAAGTTATGGCTTTTGCCGGATGTCGCCAAAGGGACATCGCCATTTGTGTGTGAAGGGACTGCTTGGGCGATTCTTAGACGTGCAAAGCGGAAAGGCGTTTATTCGCATCGAGCAGTGGTTCAGTACATCGATCCTCACTGGCGGGATACAGGTCGGGTTATCGAGTCACCTGCATTTCGGGTGGGAAATGATACATATATCGGAATGCAGGGGGAGCACAGTTTTTGGTTTCAGGCCGCCATAGATGGCCTCTACTATCAAAGAGATCTGCGACCGATCGATGAGAAAGATGTCGGTCGAAAGCCAGAGAATAATGATGAGATATTGGGCGAAGGCGAAATGCCGGGGGGGTGGAACTACATACCGATAGACGATGACTCTGAAGAGTTTTCAAGGGTACCACTTGCGTACTGGTTCAAGAGCGACCAGCCCTGCAGCTTGGAGATCGAGTCGACTGAATCGGAATCCTTTAGGTTTATGTATCGCCGTTACTTGAATAGCGGTAGAGTTTATACACAGGCATTTCTGTGTCCGATTCGATGGCTCCAAGACGAGCAGCTCTCGTTTCAGTATGGCGAGAATGGTGGTTGTATGCACATCATACCCGATTCCGATGGCACTGCCCTAGCAGCTGCTCTAAACGGCATAGACGGACGATTGCATGTCTTCAAAGTAACCGACGGACAGCCTAAGCTTGTCGGCCAGAGGGGAAGTCCGAAGGTGAGATGGCTACTCCAGGATATCGGTTGTTTTGTACTACTGGCATTCTGCGCTCCATTGCTCCCGCTCATGGCAGTTGCTTGGATCGATCAATTCACACAAATGCGGCGAATTCGTCGCGATGCGGACCGGAACGCCATGGCACCTTGCATTGTCCAGCGGGGTATAGCGCGGGCGATTGACCTAGGCTTGATGTTGCCTTTTGCAGTTGGCGCAGTTGCATATCATCCTGATTTCATTGGTTGGTGGCTTCTCTTTGCTAGGGAGTGTCAGCGGTTCGTTAGTTCGATCCAAAGTGTTTTTGATATTTTTCATTTTACGGTCATTGATGAAATGAAGGACGCGTCGGTGAAAGTGCTGGCACTGTTGTTCGAAGTACAGGTGGAGTGGCGAATGGTGACGGTTGTACTTTTTCTTAGTATGTGTCAACTCATCATGATGGGCAGATACGGACAATCAATTGGGAAGAAGCTTTGCGGAATTAGGATTGTAAGGCCAACTCTTCGTCGGTGCGAGTTCGGTCGGCTCGTATTGCGGGAGGTGTTATTGCCGGTTGATACGTTTATGTTGACGATGTGGTGGCCTGCATTACTCGTGATGTTCCTCACGCCGAGGTCACAACGTCTGGGTGACATTGTGGCTAATACTATTGTGATAACCGTCAGGAAAAGCCCAATCGCGAGTCGCTAATTCCCTGTGCGCGATTATGTGCTGTTCGACGGTAACTGTTAAGCCATTTTGGGCTTCTCAAGCTGCCGGGATTCGGTAAATTTTCTGCATCATGGATGATGTTGCGTTACTCAAAGAGCAGGTCGAAAAGAAAAGGGGTCAGGTCTCTTTTCTTTGGCGTCGCACGTTGTTGGACCTTTGTGATGGCACGCGCGAAACACATGTGTCCGGCAGGTGGAGTCTTCCACGTTCTGAATCGAGCAGTGGCTCGGCTCAGGATTTGTGAAAAGCCGAAAGACTATGCTGCGTTCATGCGTGTCGTGGGAGAAACGTGGGAAATCGTCCTTCTGCCGATTTATGCGATGGTGGCAATGCCCAATCACTGGCACTTTGTGGTGCGGCCCGAAACCAGCGATCAGGTGAGTGAGTTTTTCCGTCGCCTCACAGTGATGCACAACATGCGTTGGCACGCTCACTACAAGACGAGTGGCACCGGGCGTCTGTATCAGGGACGTTTCAAATCGTTTCCAATTCAGACTGACGGCCACTTGCTAACTGCCATGCGGTACGTCGAGCGGAACCCGGTTCGTGCAAATTTCATTGAACTCGCAGAAGACTGGCAATGGAGTTCCGCGTATGCTCGCCTAAATCATGCTGACAAACGCCGTTGGCTGGCCATTCCCGATGATCCCGCGTTGCCGCGAAACTGGCGTTCTTGGGTGAACAAGATTGAGACTGAAGCAGAACTGAATTCACTTCGACGCAGTGTCAAACGCAGCTTGCCTTTTGGTGATGACAATTGGACCAGAAGCAGTGCCGTTCGACTTGGTCTCGAAACTACGACCCGGCCAGAAATTACGACACGGCCAAGAGGACGGCCAAAGAAAAAGACCCGACCCCTTTTCCAGTTCGCGCCATATACAACATCTTTTGAGTGAGTCAGATGATCCGAATTCACCATCTCAATTGCGGAACACTCCTCGTCCCCAACTATCCGACCGTCGTCTGTCACTGCCTGTTACTGGAAGACCCGCGCGGACTGGCTCTGGTTGACACGGGCATCGGACTGCTCGACGTTCAAAGTCCGCTCGAACGACTTGGCCAGCCGTTGATCGAAATGGCGGGATTTCAGTTCAACGAACATGACACCGCAGTGCGGCGCATGGAGAAACTTGGGTTCTCGCCCAACGATGTGCGTCACATTATTCTGACGCATTGTGACCCGGACCATGCGGGGGGCCTTGCTGATTTTCCGCATGCCACCGTGCATCTCGCGGAAGAAGAGCTGGCGAATGTGCAATCAGGGTCACTCCGGTATATCCCAACTCAATTCGCACACTCTCCCCGCTGGCAAACGATCTCGCAGAGCCAGTACGACTGGTGGGGGCTCTCTGCTCGATCCGTTCCTCTCGGTTTTTCGAGCGAGGTCCTGCTGGTCCCCCTCTTCGGCCACACTGCCGGCCACTGTGGTGTCGCGATCAGGCAGGACAAGCAGTGGATGCTCCACGCGGGTGACGCATACTACCTGCGTGCAGAACTTACCACCGACGACCACCCCGTCTCTGTACTGGCTGCCGCTCGCGCAGATGATGATCACGCACGTCGCGTCAGCCTCGGCCAGTTACGTCGCCTGAACAACGAACTCTCGGATGTCGTCCAGATCATCGGTTATCACGACCTGACCGAGCTTTCGAACGGGCTAAATGAATAACTGCGCCTCAATGACGCATCTCCGGAAAATGCAGCACCAAGGACAAAATCCTTCTGACCCACTTTGAGGGTAGTGCTTCCCGCAACGAGTCGGCACATGACATGAGATCCGGGATCACGTATTCTCACGCTGAGTCGATGAGATCGAACCCGTCCCGAGGAGTCTTCCATGCTGCGTTACCTGGCGCTCAGTATTGTCCTGGTCGGAACATGGCTGGCTGCCGATGAATCGGCCGAGTTCAAACTGGTTGCACCGGACTCCTGGGGTGGCGAAACGATTTCCCTCCCGCCCGGCTTCGCTCCCGACATGGCCCTCCAAGGGGATGAGCACATCCGATTCGCTCCGGGCATGATGAAGGCCTCCTCGGACACCTTTTTTACATACGCGTTCGTATTCGAACTCGAGAAGACGCCGGAACTGAAGGACGACCTGATCAAGGACGAGTTTCTGAAGTATTACCGCGGCCTGTGCACCGCCGTTCTGAATGGCGCACGCCCGGACGTCGATCCGGAAAAGTTCACGTTCGACCTCGAGAAAGAGGAGCAGGACGCCAACAAGAACCAGGACGGATCCTTTCCGTCTGGCACACACCTCTACCAGGGCAAACTCACCTGGGTCGAACCATTCGCCACCCGCGCTCCCCAGACGCTGAATCTCGAAATCCAAACGTGGACCAGTGGCGAGCGCAACTACCTGTTCGCCTGCGTCTCACCACAAACCAGAAAAGCCAAAATCTGGAAAGAACTCCACAAAATCCGCGACACCTATCTCAAAGACCACCATAAATCACGTGATTAATCACGCCCGCGCGTCCATCCCCACGTTGCTGTCTCCCCCGCCTACAGCGCACACATTCCTTCTTCGCGTATCGTCCGCTCCGTCCGATGGACATGCTCTCCACTGCCCCTGAGTCGGACGAGTGCGAGGAATCGCAATTCGTCCGCGCGCAGTCTTGGTTCCAGCGAGTCTCTCAACTGGCGGCAACCGGTGTGGTAACGAAAAACGTGGCGGACGAAACGCGGGCCCAGCGGAATGCGGCCGATGCTGGTCGCAAGAAAGTGGCCGCGCACATTGTCTCGGTCGAAGCCCTGCAACAACAATCGACGGCCGATTTGGAGAAGGTTCGTCCAGGTGGTTGAAAACTGGTCGACTCAATCCGCACATGTATCGTCAATATTGGAATGCTGACACGCGATCGGGTGAAACAGTCCTCTTACCGCTGGACTTGGAAAATATTTCCGATCTCGGAACAACATCTGCGACCGGCCTCAACTCAGGATTGATGCGGTCAGAGAATCGTGGCTACTGCCTTCCTGACGAGTTGGTCCCATCACAATCAGCCGAGGGAGAGAGGCAAGAACATGTCTAAAAAGCTTGAACAAAATGCTGCGGCGAGCATCGACGAAGTCGATGTAGCTCGAAATCAGATTTGTAACATTCTGGCCAAAGGGATGAGCGGCGGTACGTGCGGATTTGAATTTCGATTTGTTCGACCCCACCAACAATTCACTGAAGCCTGGGTGTACTTCTTCAGCGAGCATCAGTGGCACAAACAAGACGAATTCACCGAGCACGGGAACGTCGTAGCGACCTTGGTCGATCAGTTCGAAATGATCGCGAGTCGCGAGTTCGCCGATGACTGGACTTGTCGAAGGGTTGAACACAGCGATCGAGTCGATTTCGAGTTGAAGTTTCGACGCGAAGCCGTGGAATCCTATCCGCAAAACGGTCTTGAATCATTCTTGGCGGGCTGTCTGTTTCAGGGTCATCACGACAGCGGGAAAGACGCCCGTCGGCGAATTCGATTTAAGGAGTAATGCCTGGATCGCGCCAGCGTCCCAAGGTCACAGAACTTCTTCACAGCCGATGAACCAGGGAGCCAAACCAAAGAAAGACCTGATGGCGGATACCTGTGCTGATCAAAAGATTTGCTCCAGCAACTCCTTCTTTGTTGAGTCTTCACGGTGGGATGCATCAAGATCACCTGAAGTGGCTGAGCAACTTCGCCAACTGACGCGATGACATCACTGAATGACTCTTTGACCCGATTTGGTAGTCATCTCGTCGCTAAGCGCTGTCCGCAAAGATTCGCGGCAATCGACCGTACGACTGAAGCTTGTACAGAAGCTAGCAAGCTCCGTCCTGATCTTGCCAGGAGGCCGCGTGCACAATGACTCACTAAATGGGCCCCAGCGAATCAACACCGATGTACTGCTTGCTGCCAGTGACATTCATCTCTGCATCGTAGCCTCTTTCCGCTCCTCCTTCAGCGGTACGGAGACTGGATGTCGATGATGGCCAGGCTCGGTGTCGGCTTCTTGCCAGAGGCCTGACGCACCTTTCGGCAGAGTGCTTAATGGATCGAATCCCAGACTCCGTCTCGACTCCAGCGCCAGAAACGGTGTCAACCACCTTCCAGTGCGGGAATTCGTGAGGTATGTAACGCCACTGGCAACTGGTTCGATTCAGGTAGAGGATTGCATTCAGGATGACTTTGCGGTCCACAGGCGGTCGCCCCACTATGGCCCGTTTTCAATGACCCTCGATTGCTCACCCGGAAGTCTGCCGGGATAATCCTTCATGATCGCTCCGACGTCCTTGACCTGAGAATCCATGGATGAGGAGTCGTAGCGATTTTTTACGTTTCAGGCAATTTGAAGACTTCGTCTAACGATTGGTTCGGCCGATTCGTATTCGACCTGATGTGGGGACGAGTGAAGGGCGCCTACCCGATTGAACAGGCAAGCTCAGGGTGAATCATCATTCTGACCTCGTGTGATGGGCACTATGCTGGGGCACTGAAGGCTGAACGTGCCTCAGCGCCCCGGCCTAGCGATGGTGACATCCTGAGTATCACCCTTTCACTTCAATCTTACGTCCCTTGCCTTCTGCCGTTTTCGGCAACGAGACCTGCAGAATGCCTTGCTTGTACGATGCATCAACTTTCTTCGCATCGACGTGCTCTGGGATGGTCATTGAATGATAAAACTCCGTGGCCGTGAAGGATTCTTGTCCTTTCTCCTTCTTCTCCTCAGATCGCTTGGCTTGCATGACTAACTGATTTCCACGCAGGTCGATGCTGAAGTCCTTCGGCTCGAAACCAGGTGCTTCCGCCTTGATTACATAGGCATCGGCTTGATCTTCAACGTCGAAGGCCCATCGTCCGTCGCCCCGTTCGGCATTCCACAGTGCCGGGACGTCCTTAAAAAACTTGCTGAACAGTTCATCAAATTCCCGGCGCATCCGGTTCATTGACGGGAATCCGAATACCTGAAATGGGTCGCGTGCCAATTCCGTCTTGGGTTTCGTTACGTCCGCATTCTTTTTTTCACTTACAGCAGTTGTCATGGTTATTCCTCCTTCGTAGAAATGACACTTACAGTCACAGTGGCGACCATCGCCATTAATGGAAACAAACGATTGCTGTTCCACCAAGGTGGCTGCAGCATCCCATGTTGCACTTAGTCGTTCTCATTTCACCTTTGCCAAAGTTTGACATTTTTGGCCCCCGTCAATCAACAAATATTTGCGGTCAAAGGTTCACAGTATTGATGGCGTGCGGCGTTTCCGAATTCCGAGGCCAACGATTAAGGGGTACGGTACTCAACTGTCGACGGCCGTCACCCTCGGCGCAGGGATCGCTAAGTGTGGTTAATTGACCTATGGATCCTGCTTCAATTCGTTTTCAACGTCCGGTTTCAAATCACTGTCAGCTTTCATTGTGAATTCTGCTTGTTCATTGGAAGGAAGGAACCCGGCCCTTCCTTTCGTGGGCGGGCAAGCGTGTATCTCATACAGTTTGGGCACGACGTCGATGTCGAGTTTGATACGGCGTGTTGCGGCTACAAAGCGTGCGAGTTGAATAGCCATCTGCACGGCGAAATAGGTCTTCACGGTTCCAAAAAGATGGACCTCTGAAGGACTGACCACACATTGAACCCTCGCCAAACCATAACTCGACTTTGCCAGTGTTTGCTGTAAGTTCGTCGTTAGAGCATCATCACAACCGTAGTCGTTCGAATCGCCCAGTCCGATACGACTTCGCCGCAGAGGTCTGATTACCGGGGTGGATAGCTGTCCGATACGAACACCTTCTTCGTTCGACCCCTCGGGATAATGCAGCCCGAATTCTGTTGAGTCCTCTTCGACACGTGAAACAGGACTTACAGACATACAAAGGCTCCACATCTCTTAACACTCGGGGAACAAGACAAAAATTGATTTTGGGCTCAGGTCGTCTGAACCCCTCAATGGACCGTCTCCGTGGTCGCAGCAAAATGAACGACCGATTGGAAGCCACGGAGTACGGGCTTAAAAATTCAAGTGAGTTGTTTTCGGGATCGCATCGCAGCAGATGTGCCAAACAGATTGGTTTTGTTGAGAAAATTATCTCATCTATTTTCCGAGCCAAATGTGCTGGTTTGACGTCAATCTTGAGGTACGGATGGCAATTTCAACGTCGGAAATCTTCCGACTGACCAACAACTTGCCAGTGAGAGAAGTAAAACATGAAAACGAATGCATCGCGACTTTCGGCCGTCGTCGCGAGCTCGCGTGCGGCTGATTTACCAGTCCAACTCGTTGTCGGATCTGGAGGCGGAAGTAGCCCACACCGTCTCGATCTCGGCGGCGTTCTCCGGACTCAATTGGCGGCGGGTCGACATCTGTTTGAATCCCCCTGATGACGCCTGCCCACGTTGCCGTGGAGAATTCTCAGGAGTCTCTCACAGGCAAACTCCACTTGTTCCGTTTTCGTCGCACGCACCGCGTTGGTTCCCGTCCATACATCGGTGGCGACATGCAAGAGGTCGAGAGCTTCCCCCCAGTGCGTAAAAGAAACGAGTCCTTCGTTTACCTTCATGGGCGATTTCGTGCCGTTTCAAATCCGACCGCCAGATATCACCACTAAAATCGATTTCCCCGAGCGGGAGAGATGTCAATTCGCCTGGGGGACTGCCTGTCAGAAGCAGAAGGTCGAAGAGGTCGCGGTGTGCTGGCGTCAGTTTTCGAAACTGTCGATCGAGGTCCAGCCATGATGCACTCTGCTGATTTCGGTTTGGAACCGATTGCAGGTTTGGAGGTGCACCATCGTGCCATCCCGACAGGTATCAAGAATCGATTCAGGAATGAAAAAACCCCTTGCTGCAACAGGTGTTACAGCGAAGGGGTCTTCAAGATGCCCAAGACAGGAATCGAACCTGCACGGTATTGCTACCACTAGGCCCTCAACCTAGCGCGTCTGCCAGTTCCGCCACTTGGGCTGGGTTCCTCGTGTTGTGCGAGGAGCGGGGCGACAGTATAGCGAGACTTGGGTTTGTCGCAAGGTTCACACTGTTTTCTTGTGATTTTCAGTGACCTGGCAAACTTCTACGATTGGGTCGTTTTTTCCGGCCCGTGAACCGGACGAATTCCCTCGCTCATAGCAGGTGAGCTGGAAATGGTGACTCAGCGGATCCCGCCACGTCTGCCGGAGACCGAAAATCCGCAACCGGGTGATCCAGCAATCGCTGAAAAGTCGCATTCACAACGGTTGGGAAGAGATCATGCGTTGGCGGTCACCTCTGCAGGGGTCAAATTCAGGACTGTTTCGGGGTTCTACTTGTTTAACCTCCTCTCAATCATTCTTCATGAAAAGGTGAGTCAACTCTGAAATCGTTGCCGGGAAAAGATTTGCCTCTCCTCTCGACTGCTCGATTCAGAAATCCGGGATAGTACGAATTGTCCTGCCAAAGAGCCCCTGGCAGAGCACGCAATTCGGGTCCGGGGCTGGCAATTCGAGAGCGGTGCGAGGTATTCTTGACGTGTTCGGGTTGGCCGTCTGGGGCTTTCACCGAGAGGGACTCCGAAACCTGAGACGGGTTGGGACAGCGTTCTCCGCCCCTCTGTTTCGCGCCTGGTGCAATTGATTCCCGATGTGATCGGCGGCGGAGTCGCTGAAGAAATCAGCAAGAGGCTCGTGCAGTTTGAGGAGGGTCCGCTATGTCGATCAATGCGTTCGTCGTTTTTGCAGTTGTCGCTCTGTCGAATGCAGAATCGGCCGGTCCCTCGGATGCTCTGGCCCCCGCAAATGTCACCGCACCGGGTCACTCCATGCACGGCGAAGCCTTCGACGAAGGCCCCCGGCGGGCCGCAACGTTACTCGGGACCACCGGTCGGGTGACCTTTCCCATTTCAACGACTCAGCCTCGAGTGCAGCAGTTCTTCAATCAGGGGATTGGGCAGTTGCACGGCTTCTGGTATTTCGAAGCCGAGCGCTCGTTCCGGCAGGCGGCAATGCTCGATCCCGATTGTGCGATGACCTATTTCGGGATGGCTTTGTCCAACACCAACAATTCCAGCCGTGCGAAAGGGTTCATCGCCGAGGCCGTCAAACGGAAAGAGAAAGCGACCGATCGCGAACGGCGCTACATCGACGCCCTCGACGCCTGGTACAAGGCTGACGCCGGGGACGAGAAAAAGAAGAAGGACCGTGCCAGGAATTACGTCCACGCGATCGAGGAAATTATCTATCGCTACCCGGATGACCTGGAAGCCAAAGCGATGCTGGGTCAGGCACTGTGGCAGAACAAAGGGGATCTGGAGGCAGCGAGCTTTTTCGCAATTGACGCCGTTCTGAAAGAGGTGCTGGCAGAGAATCCCTATCACCCGGTCCATCACTACCGGGTTCATCTGTGGGACAATGATAAAGCAACCCTGGCGGTGAACTCGGCGGAACGGTGTGGCTTGTCAGCACCGGGGATTGCCCATATGTGGCACATGTCCGGGCACACGTTCAGTGAGCTGAATCGCTATTTCGACGCCGTCTGGCACCAGGAAGCGTCGGCCCGCACCGATCATGCCTACATGATGCGTGACATGATCTTCCCCGACCGGATTCACAACTTCGCCCACAACAATGAGTGGCTCGTCCGAAACCTGCAGTACATCGGCCGGGTGCATGATGCAATCACGCTGTCCCGCAACACCATCGAACTGCCACAGCATCCGAAATACAACAATTTTCCGGGGGGCAAGAGTGCTCACTTCGGACGAATGAGGCTGTTTCAGATCTATTCCCAGTTCGAACTGTGGGACGCACTGATCGCTGACGCGAAGACACAGAAACTTCCCCCCACCGAAGACGAAACAGAACAGATCAAATATTTCCGTCACCTGGGGCGGGCTTATCTGCGAAAAGATGATGTCGAGAACGGCCGAATCCAATTGGCAATTCTCGAGCGACGCCTGCAGAAACTGCGACATGAAGCAGACACGGCAGCCGATGAAGCAGTCGCGAAGGCTCGTTTCGAGGGGGCCGACGCCAAAGCCGTTGAAGCGAAGAAGAAAGAGGCGATGCAACCAACTGCAGAACGACGGCGCGTCCTCGAACGAGCCGTCGACGAGCTGCACGGACTGATCATGGTCGCCCAGGCGAAGTACACCGCTGGCCTGGAACGGCTGACGAAAGCTCACGACGTCGACGAAGCTTACCTCGCGGACATCGAGGTGCTGGCTGGAAAAACGGAAGCCGCCTTGAAGCGACTGCGAGACTGGGTCGGAAAGAGCAAGAATCAGGTCCGACCTTTGGCGGCGTTGACTCAGCTACTTTGGCGGCAGGGGATGAAAGACGAGGCCCGGCAGACATTTGAATCACTCCGTGCAATTTCCGGAGCGATCGATCTTGATTTGCCTCCGTTCGCTCGCTTGCTGCCGATTGCCCAGGAGTTCGGGTTTGGTACTGACTGGCGACAGAAGTTACCCGTCGCTCGGAACGCCGCCGAGTTGCCCGACCTGACAACGCTTGGCCCCTCTACGTGGCAACCAAGTGCAGCACCGTCATGGACTCTGCCCGATGGGGAAGGACAGCTCCATTCGCTGGCCGACTTCCGGGGTAAGCCCTTCATCGCAATCTTTTACCTGGGCTATGGATGCCTGCACTGTGCCGAACAGCTGAAAGCATTCGCTCCCAAATACAAGGATTTTGAGGCGGCAGGGATTTCGATGATCGCAATCAGTTCCGACAATGTTGTGAACTTGAAGAAATCGCAGGAGCGTTACAAATCCGAAGGGGAGATGCCGTTCAAGCTTGTCTCCGATGGCTCACTGGAAACCTTCAAGAATTATCATGCATTTGATGATTTCGAAGACGCTCCACTGCACGCCACGGTCTTGATCGATGCGGATGGAAAGATCCGGTGGCACGATGTCGGCCCGGATCCGTTTATGAATGTTGACTTCCTGCTGGCGGAATCGAAGCGGTTGCTTTACCCCACCTACATTCAAATGCCACATGAACCTGAAGCACCACCAGAACCAGGTCCCGCCGATGCGTTGTCACCGCGGAACGTGTTTCCATCGCCCACCCCTCCACAGAAGCCGGAACCAGAACGTCGCGAGGTCGCTGCGGGGGGCTGATGGAGTCGTGGTCTACTGAAAGCGTACTCGTTGGGATATGCCACACTATTCGATCGTGGCTCTCTCCCCCGCTCTCAGTGGAATGGATGACTTCGCTGGCGAGCAAGGCTCGCGAAGATGAACGAGTTTTTCGGTGGACTTGCGAGGTTCCCGTTGAAGAGCATCGCGAGTTCACCAATTCGGAGAGCGCTGTACAGCAGGGTTAGAACGTTTGCACGCACTCCAGGCGAGTCGGTTGATTCCTGTCGCCGACAGTCGCCGACAGTCGCCGAGCGACACCGCGTTTGAAAGAATTCAAACGGCGGAACAACGAGGTTCAAAGTTGGCCGCCCCGTTGAGCGGCGGAGGAACAGGTCCTCTCATCGGGCAACAGAAACCCTGCGTCAGGGCGACATGCACGGGTATTGACGATGTCGTGCAAAGGAGAAAGAGCGGGGTCATTCAGAGGCAGGAACCAGTGGGACATCAGTTCCTGCACCGGTAGAAACGAAGTGATCGCGGCCCGTTTTCGACGCCCGCGATCGAGGAGGTGTTCACCAGGACTCTTTTTCGTAGTTGACAGGCGTGACCTGATGCGTTTTCTGGATGGAGATCGTCCCTTCAGGATCTCGCAACATGTCAAATTCCGGATCGAGAAATCGATCAGGCATCGAATACTCGGCGACGTCTTCGCCGAAGAAGACCTGATGAATCGAAGGAATCGACACAGCGACCATCAGGATCACGGCCAGACTCATTACGGTCGCCGGGACCCAACCATTGAAACGATC
>NZ_DASWWZ010000200.1:0-13531 GCF_036405755.1 Schlesneria sp. | reverse complement strand
AGAAAGATTGGGCGTGGTCATCACGGGGGAACTGCCGCTGTAGGTCCTGCTGGGAGAGCCGAATTGTCGCAACAGGATCGCATCACCGTACGCGGGCACGGCCAGTGCGCGATTCGTGTATAGCGGTTGGCGGTAATAGTTGAAGTTGGGCTGATTGAATGACGTGTAAAGCGGTTGGGCGTAACTGCCGTACCCGAAGTTATTCGTGCCGCTGTAATAGCCCCCTGAGTATCCGTTGTACCCGCCATAGTAGCCTCCATAGCCACCCATGCCGTAGCCGCCGTATCCCCCGAACCCCCCTCCGTAACCGGCGTAGTCACCTCCTGGTTGACCTCCACCCCACTGCGCAAAGGCGTTTCCATGGAGTGTCAGGCAGAAGTAGCACACCAGGGCCCACAGGCACGGGTTGAACCGGGGAAACGCAAGCTTGAGTAACATCGAAAGACCTTTTCAACGATCGGCAGCGATTCCGCCGCAGAACTCATCAGATTCGGTCACGGTATGCCGTGCGGGTCAAACTGGAATCTGACATCGCGCGTAATCCGTCCGAACTTGCTCCACGATAGAAGCGAGCGGGGGGCGTCACAAGATGTTACGTTGAAATTCTTGTCGGCAGCCTATCTGGCCGGAATTCCGCCGAACTGGCGTACCGCTTCATAGACGACGGCGCAGACCGTGTTAGCGAGGTTCAAGCTTCGTACTTCGGGATACATCGGAAACTGCAGCGTGTGGCTGCGATACTGGTCGACCAGGCTGAGTGGCAGTCCGTTCGTTTCACGGCCGAACAACAGGATGTCACCGGGGGAGAAGCTCGCCTGCCATACCGTCTTGGCGGCGGGATTCTCGATACACCACACCGTTCTGCCGGGAAGTCGCTGAAGAATCTCGTTCCAGCTATCCACGACTTCGTAATCGAGGAAAGGCCAATAGTCGAGACCCGCGCGACGAAGCTGACTCTCGTCGAGACTGAATCCCAAGGGACGGACGAGCCACAACTTTGCTCCGACGGCCACGCAGGTTCGACCGA
Source organism: Schlesneria sp. (assembly GCF_036405755.1). Lineage (NCBI taxonomy): Bacteria > Pseudomonadati > Planctomycetota > Planctomycetia > Planctomycetales > Planctomycetaceae > Schlesneria > Schlesneria sp. The sequence continues at coordinate 12,504 of NZ_DASWWZ010000200.1, read as the reverse complement.
TGTTCCCGGTGTTGGGTGGAATCTCAGGTTGATAGAGGACGATATGCAGCAGCGGTTCGTGAGACATCAGGAGCTCAAGACAGGCAATTGGACCTTACGAATCCGCTCTTCATCAGAGCCGGACGTGTTTTCGGGGCCAGGTTCATCGGGAGGAAGTTTCTCTCGAGCGGCGCCGAGCAACGTCAATTTCACCACTTGTGAGAAGGCTTTGAGAGACCCGAAGGTATCGGCGACTGCGGTCGCTTCGTAGCCACAGTGGACCATGCAGTCGGCACATTTGGGGTTTCCGCTGGCGCGGCCATAACGGGACCAGTCGGTCGTATCGAGAAGTTCCTGGAAGGTTTCGCAGTAGCCTTCGTTCAGCAGGTAGCACGGACGCTGCCAGCCGAAGAGGTTGTAGGCGGGCATCCCCCAGGGGGTACATTCGAGGTCCCAGTTTCCTTTGAGAAACTCGACGAACAACGGAGACAGATTGAATCGCCAGCTTCGCTTGGCGTTTCCGACAATCCGTTTGAACAGGTTGGTGGTCTGGTTACGGTGCAGGAACAGATCCTGGCTCGGTGCTTTTTCGTACTGGTACCCTGGCGAGATCATCATCCCTTCGACACCAAGCCCCATCATGTTGTCGAACATTTCCCGCATCGAATCGGGGTTCGCATTATTGTAGACGGTGGTATTGGTGGTGACCCGGAACCCCTTGGCAACCGCTGTCTTGATGGCCTGGATGGCAATGTCGTAAACGCCTTCGCGACAAACAGCGAAGTCGTGTTCTTCTTTCGGACCGTCGAGGTGGATCGAAAAGGAGAGGTACTTGGAAGGCTTGAACTGATCGATATGTTTTTCAAGCAGAATGGCGTTTGTGCACAGGTAGACGTACTTCTTGCGCGCCACCAGTCCTTCAACGATCTCGCCGATCTGGGGATGCAGCAGTGGCTCACCACCGGGAATGGAGACCATCGGGGCGCCACATTCGTCAACGGCCTTAAAACACTGTTCGGGGGTGAGATGTCGACGGAGAATATCGACGGGGTACTGAATCTTTCCGCAGCCCGCGCAGGCCAGGTTACAGCGAAACAGCGGTTCCAGCATCAGAACCAGGGGATAGCGCTTGACGCCCCGAAGCTTCTTGCCGAGGACATAACTTGCGACCGTCCACATTTGCGAAACCGGCACACCCATTCGAACAACTCCGTCATACGGCCATCTTGGATCAGCGGCCAATGAAGTGAGAACGAAACCTTTCCCTGGTCTCGCTGGCAGGCAACCGATGGCGGGATTCGTCCGAAACGTCTCTCCACAGTTGACTTATCACTGGCTTATACCGCGAAGGTTTAGCAGTTTTTCCGTTCACTGTCAGCAGTAAACGCTCTTTGAACCGCAAGAAGAAGGGCTTCGGAGCGTCTGCTCAGGTCAGGTTGCCGTCGCAACGCCATTACATCCCGTGCGGCGTCTGACCGGTCAGAGAGCGTTTGCCAGTCGTTTCCGGCAGGCCTTGGTTTCTCGAGGTGGGCTGTCAATTTCGGCTCGCAATCGGGGGGAAGGATGAGCAGCGATTTCCGCCCTGGCAGGTGTTGATTGGATGGCCACTGCGAAATCGGCAGGCTCTGGGTTACAATCCCCGTGACTTTTCAATCACTTTCTGATACGCCCCCCATTAGTTGGGGGCTCTGCCTCTCCCGTTTCCTTCGAAATCGCCCGGCCTCGCCGTCACCGACAACGCTGGCGCAATAGAGGTTCTCGAATTGGAGCCAGATCAATACCTTATGGATCAAGCGAATATCTCGAGCACGAGCTCACCCAGCAAAACTGAGTCTCGCTGGAAATGGATTGCGTTGAGCTGCTTCGTCGCGCTGGTGGGATTGATCCTCTGGGACGGCATGGACCGACGTGCGGCCGATGCAACAGCTCCCCTGCCGCACAGCCCCGCCCCGGTTGGGTCTGATCAGGCCCCCGCCACTCTGACGATTGCCAGCTTCAACATCCATGGTGGCAAAGGGACTGACGGTGTGCGCAGCGTGTCTCGCATTGCGGATCTCCTGGGAGGAGTCGACTATGCGGGGTTATATGAAGTTCGTGGAGCGGGGAGCCGCAACGAACCTAATCAGGCCGCCTCGGTGGCGGAACTGAATCGCAGTGGCTGGTTGTTTGCTGCGACCGAGCGGCGGTGGTGGTCTGATCATTTTGGCAATGGTCTCCTCTATCGAATTCCCATTCGCTCCGCCCTGCGAATTCCGCTCGTGAACACGCGGGGGAAAGCCTATCGAAATGCGATTCTGGCGACGGTCCCGCTTCAGCAGGGGGATGTCCGGGTTCTTTCCGTGCACATTGATCGAGAAAAGGACCGGTTACACCAGCTCCAGGCGATGATCGACCTGTTCCTGGGCTTGCAACCCCCCTGCATCCTGATGGGGGATCTCAACACGATTGCCGGAGACCCGCTCCTCACGAGTCTGCTGGAACGCCCTGGGGTCCACAGTCCGCTGCACGAATCCTTGCCAGAGCGATTGTCCTCGCAGAATATCGACTGGATCTTCACAAGGGGCCTCGAAACGGTGAACGTCAGCCTTGTGCAGAACACGGCATCGGATCACCCCGTCGTGAAGGGGGAGTTCCGACTAGAAGGAACGAAGAATCAACCTGACTGATCGGACGGTATCGTCCACTGTTTCCGCACGGTGGGCAGTTGCCGCCCGTTTGAGTACGCTGCCGTGTCCCACAGATCGCCGCTTCCCGCCATCAATGGCTGACGGTGAGCGAGGATACTCAGGCTGCATGTTCTCACTTACGACAACAGGAACCGAGATGTCTCAGATCGTGTCACTTCGTTGGCTGGTGATGTTTCTGGTCGTCGCCTTGTCTCACTTCTCGTTGCAGAGTGATGCACTCTACGGCGGTCAGTGGGAAGGATATGAGAAGCGTGACATTCAGGTCGACGGACGCAACGGATTTCTGATCGTGCCCCGGCAGTCCGCGCCCGGGAAACCCTGGATCTGGCGAACGGAATTCTTCGGACACGAGCCACAGGCGGACCTCGCCCTGTTGCAGCATGGTTTTCATGTAGCCTACGTCGATGTGCAGAACTTGTACGGCGCACCCGTCGCCCTGGATGCGATGGACGCTTTCTACAGTCACGTCACGAAAGAATTTGGTCTGGCTCCGAAGACTGTGCTGGAAGGCTTCAGTCGGGGCGGGCTGTTCGCTCTGAACTGGGCGGCTCGGCATCCGGAACGAGTGGCATGCGTCTACAATGACGCCCCGGTGTGTGACTTCAAAAGCTGGCCCGGAGGCAAAGGCAAAAGTCCAGGCTCAACCGCTGACTGGGAGCGTTTGAAACAGGTCTATCAGTTCGCTGATGAGGCTGCTGCATTGGCATACAAACTGAACCCGGTCGATAACCTGAAACCCCTCGCCGACGCGCGCATTCCTCTGCTGCATGTGTGTGGCGAGACCGATGATGTTGTGCCGATCGAAGAAAATTCTCTGCTGCTGGCCGAGCGATACCGCAAGCTGGGGGGTTCCATCACGCTGATCTCCAAGCCGCATTGCAACCACCACCCGCACAGCCTGAAAGACCCCACGCACATCGTTAATTTCGTGCTGACGCATACAGGATTTCGCGATCAGATTCAGCAGGCGGCCACACCATACGGCTACGATTACTTTGAACTACGGGGCGGTTTAAAGAACAGTCAGGCGAAGTTCCTTAAAGAGAAGCAGGGACGAGTCGCCTTTCTGGGGGGATCGATCACGGCGGCACCGGGCTGGCGGGACAAGGTTTGCGAGGACCTGAAGCAGCGATACCCCGACACGCAGTTCGAGTTCATCAATGCGGGTATTCCGTCGCTCGGTTCGACCCCCGGAGCGTTTCGTTACAGCCGGGATGTTCTTGCAAAAGGTCCCGTGGACCTGCTGTTCGAAGAAGCTGCCGTGAACGATGACACGAACGGCTTCTCTACCCTTGAACAGATTCGGGGGATGGAAGGAATCGTGCGGCAGGCCAAACTTGCTAACCCTCACATCGACATCGTGCTGCTGCACTTCGTTGATCCCGGCAAGATCGATCAAATTCACCAGGGCCAGACTCCGGAAGTGATTGCCAGCCACGAGAGGGTGGCGGCGCACTATGCCCTTCCCTCAATCAATCTGGCCCGCGAAGTCACGGAACGGATTCATGCAGGCGAATTCACCTGGGAGAAAGACTTCCGTGATCTGCACCCGGCTCCGTTTGGGCACGAACTCTACGCCAGTTCCATTCGGCGCCTGCTGAATGCGGCATGGAAAGAGACTCCCACGGCCGACGTTCCCCCAGCGACAGAGTTACCTGCGCCGCTGGACCCCTTCAGCTACTATCGTGGCCGGCTGGTGAGTCCCGCGGACGCGGTGGCTTCCCAGGCACTGACGCTGGAGCACGGATGGAAGGTTAATCCGAACTGGGAACCGAGGGATCGTGCCGGGACCAGACCCGGCTTTGTCAACGTTCCTGCCTTGGTGGCGGAAGAGCCGGGGGCGACATTGAAGTTCAAGTTCGAGGGAACCGGCGTGGGTGTTTTCGTTGCGTCAGGACCCGATACCGGAGCCGTCGAGTTTCGAGTCGATGGGGGGGACTGGAAGACGCAGGAACTCTTCACGCAGTGGAGTCCGCAACTGCATCTTCCGTGGGCGAAGATGCTCGCTACAGAACTGGACTCGGGCGATCATGTGCTCGAACTGAAGGTGGCACCCGGTTCCAACCCGGCGAGCAAAGGGAGCGCCGTGCGTATCATCCACCTGCTGGTGAACTAACTCGGGGCACAGAGATCTCAGTTGGGATCGATCGGCAGCCATGTCGCGAGCGGAAGTGCTTTCCAGAGGACGTATGCTACGGGGCCGGCATAAAGGACGCTGTCCATCAGGTCGAGCAGTCCGCCAAAGCCCGGCAGCAGGCTGGAGGAATCCTTCTTGCCGACATCGCGTTTGATCAGCGATTCGCAGAGGTCACCGACCAGGCCCGTCGTTCCCAGGATCAGGCCGTAGACGGCAGATGACCACCATGCAGGGGCCTGCCAGGTGGCGCTCCCCGTGGGGGTGAACAACGGCGTGGCAAACGAGAGCCACAGGACGGCACCCAGAGCCGAACCAATCAGCGCACCGACGGCACCGGCCCAGGTCTTGCCCGGGGACAAATGCGGAACGAGTTTACGCCGACCAAAAAGGCGTCCCAGGGTATAGGCGCCGACGTCGCCCCCTTTCGTCACAATGATCAATGACCCAAGCACCAGATATCCGGCAGCACTACCCGCTACCCAGCGAAGTTGTGCGACCACGCCCAGCAGCACGCCGATGTAACTGACGATCATCAGTTCGGCACTGAGTGTCTCCATGCTGGCACCTGGTTCGCGATAGCGGTACGTCGCCAGAAGGAACAGCACCAGGATCGTCATGGCGTAGGCCAGCATGACTTGTGAAAGGGTATTGTCGTCCGAAGGGATCTTGATCGGCATATGACCGAATCGTCCCCACCATGCGGCCGCCGTAACGAGGACGCAGCAGGCAGAGACGATAAGACGATTTGGCGTGAATGAACGCGTCCAGAGCAGATCGACCATCTCGCGCGCACCAAAGATGGCGAGGAAGATGAACAAGGCTAAAAGGATCGGTGCGGACGCTCCCAGTCGCGAGTCGAGATAGAAAACTCCTGCGAAGAGAGGAATCAGTATTGCGGATACGAGAAGTCGCCAGATGAGCATTCTTGCCTCAGTTTGACAAGCCTCCAAACCTCCGGTGCCGCTGCGCGAACTCACGCAGTGCTGCAAACAGTTCTTCCTGTCCAAAGTCGGGCCAGCATTTTTCGGTGACCCATAACTCTGCGTAACTGATCTGCCAGAGCAGATAATTACTGATCCGCATCTCACCTGCTGTGCGAATCACCAGATCGGGGTCAGGCATCCCCGCCGTATCCAGGTGTGCTTCCACTGTGGCTTCATCAATCGAGGCCGGATCGATCTCGCCTGCTGCGACTCGCCTGGCTATCCGTTGAACGGCATCGGCGATCTCGCCGCGGCTGCCATAGTTGATGGCCAGACACAGCCGCATGCCGGTGTTATCACGCGCACATTCGTAGGTGCGGTCGATTTCCCGATTGACGCTGTCACTCAGTGCGCTACGGCGTCCGATGACAGCAAAGCGAAGGTTCTGTCGTTCGATCTCAGCACGCTCTTCGATCAGATACTGCTCAAGAAGCTGCATCAGAAGCTTTTGTTCAAGCTGAGGCCGCTTCCAGTTTTCACTGCTGAAGCAGTAGAGCGTCAACTGCTGAAGGTTCAACCGTGAACAACTTTCAATCACGGTTCGAACAGTGGCCACACCGCGTCGATGTCCTTCGATTCGCGGCAGTCCTCGTGACTGAGCCCATCGGCCGTTACCATCCATGATAACTGCGATGTGCCTGGGCAGTCGATCAACGGTCAACCCGAATTCCGTGATCTGTTCCAGCGTGTAGGGATCATCAGCGGAACGTCTCGGCGGGGACGCTGGTGATTGTGATGTGGATGTCGTTGATACCATCTGCAAGAAACCTCCGCCCGATTGTGGCTGCGCGGTCAAGCGAATGGCAAGTCAACGGCGTTGTTACAGAGGCGCGGCGTAAGAATTGACCGGTTGAAACTCGATGGCTTCGAATTCTTCGTGAGCGACTTCCACCAGAACATCATCGTCTTCAGATTGGACGTAAAGAACTTCTTCGCGGTAACTGGGAGTCGCATGAGGATCGTGAATGCCCAGGAGGACCGAATCGTGCCGAACTTCCAGCACGTTGATAGTAACCGAACCGACAGTCAAACCTTCGTTCTCAGCTCGCATATAGCAACGCATCGAGCGACCTCATGAGGGACATGAATCGAGAGATGCCAGAAGGTTCCAAGGAACCAACACGGGGCGGTATTCTGTCGACAGATCATCCCAAGAGCAAGTCGAAATCACGATGTTTTCTAAAGTTGCAAATGTGCATATCGAGATGCTTGACACCGCTCATCCGATGTTCTCAGTTGACATGAATTTGACGTCGTTGTTCTCTTTGCATTGAATGAGCCACAACATGAAGCTGGTCATCTATCCCGCTGTCGATGTGGACCGGTTGTCTCGTATTTGCGAAGCCGCGTTACCGATGGATGTCATCAACGCGGGGACGCTCGAAATTGCGCTGAACGAAATGGAGAATGCTGACGCGTTCTTCGGTAAACTGACACCCGAGCTTCTACAGCGGGCCGCGACACTTCGATGGGTACAATCGCCGACCGCCAGTCTCGAGCACTTTGTCTTTCCCGAACTGATCAGCCATCCTTGTGTGCTGAGTAACATGCGGGGACTGTTCTCCGACGTTGTCGCCGATCATGTGCTGGGATTCATCCTCTGCTTTGCCCGAAACCTGCACATCTACGTTCGTCAGCAGCAACAGGGGCTCTGGTCACCTGTGGGGGATCAGTCCTACGTTGCCAACTTCGTAAATGCGCCGGGCACCGTCCTGCCCATGGATCGTGCGCATCAGCATCTTTCTGACTGCACCCTGGGGGTGATCGGTGTGGGAAGTATTGGCCAGGAAGTTCTCCGACGGGGTGCCGCATTCGGCATGTCGCTGGTGGGTGTGGATGCCCGAACGAAAACCCTTCCCGGAGTGCTGGACGATGTCTGGCCCGTGGAACGACTGCCTGATCTACTGCAGGTCGCCGACTATGTTGTCGTCGCTGCACCATTGACTCCCGTGACGAGGGGGCTGATTCGGCGACCTCAGTTGCGCATGATGAAGAAATCTGCGGTCCTCATTAACGTCGGACGTGGACCGATTGTCGATCTGGATGATCTGATTCAATCGCTCCAGGCACACGAGATCGGAGGAGCGGCACTTGATGTCACTGACCCGGAACCGCTACCTGCCGACCACCCGCTCTGGACGATGAGCAATGTGATCATCACACCGCACGTGGCAGCCGCGTCCCCGAAGATTGCGGAACGTCATCTGGAGACGTTGCTCGAGAACATCAGGTTGTTTGTCCAAGGGAAGCCCCCGGCCACGCAGGTCGATAAAGCGGCCTGGTATTGAACTCGCCCGCAGCGAGGGGCTGAGATTGCTTCCCCCGGCGTTAATGACGGACTTCACCGCTTTGCGAGGTTTGCCAGACCTGACGTGTTGTTACGTCCATCGCCGTCAGCCACCCACCACGGCAGCAGCCTGTATCAAGACACAGAAGGTGCCCTTCATCGAGCACTTCGGGTTGAGGCGTGTGTCCCAGGACGGCGATCTTGCCCGAGAAGTGGGGACCGGGAATCGAGTCACGCAGTGATCTCCAGCGAATGGTTTCGTCATCCTGTTGATTCAGCGGAAGGTCAGGTCGGTAGTTCGCGTGCAGGAAGAAGTGCGTCTCCGTTTCAAAAGACGATCGGCATCCCTGCAGAAATTCAATGTGTCGGACAGGAATCTGATCAAACGAAAGAGGGACGCCGTACGACCGTAATGTGGCGTCACCTCCTTTGCTGAGAAAGCGATCGATGCTGGTCCCTTTCAGAACTGCTTCGAGCAACATTTCGTCGTGATTCCCCAGGATGGGGATCAGGTGGCAGCGCTTCCTTGTCGTCAGCAGACAATCGAGGACTCCGTTGGAATCCGGGCCGCGGTTCACGTAGTCGCCCAGGGTGATCAGCGTGTCATCCGGTTGCAGATCAATCTGTTCGAGCAGACGTTGCAGTGCGCGTGCGCAGCCGTGGATGTCTCCGATGGCGATGGTTCTGCCCCGCATGATATGTCCTGAAGCTGAGTCATCCGTGTCAGTGAAATCCAGAGAGAGGGCAGTTGTCCGGTAGCGGCGGGTTCGCGTGGTTCATCGAGCTCGAGATCGCGGGACGCTATTTCACCACTGTGGATTTCGTGCCCCAATGATCGCCAAAGACGAACTCGCTGAGCGGGCGTCGCTCGCGGGGTTTCAGGTCTCGTTCTCGAAACGCGGCCGACAGCGCTTCGGGGTCCGCGGCATAACCGATGGCAATTCCGGTCAGTGGCTGAACACCGTCGGGGACGCCGTACAAATCTCGGACCTTGTCTGGCAGGATGCCTCCCATCTGGTGCACTGACAGTCCTCGGGCTGTGGCTTCGCAGGTCAGGTTCGCGCTGGCCAACCCCAGATCGTGCAGAGCCGCCTTATTCGGCTGTCCGTTGTGGGGGAAGAAGAGGTTCGCACAGCCGATGGCAAGGACCGGAGCGGAACTGGCCCATGTCTGGTTGCTTTCGACCAGGCACTGCAGCAGACGACTGAACGCTTCCGGCTCTTTTCGAGTCGCGACGATATACGACCAGGGCTGTGCATTGTACGACGAGGCAGCCCAGCGGGCCGCTTCAAAGATCGAGCGTAGATCCGCAGGAGAGACGGGCCGATCAGCGAATCCATAGGGGCTCCAACGTTGCGAGATAAAGTCGTGGACGGGGTGGTCCACGCGAGCCTGCTTCTGAGGATTCATACTGATCGTCCTGATGAAAATGGGATTCCGAATCACTTGGTGTGTGGAGGCACGGCCAGGGGGATTCACTATGAGTTTCGGATCAGACGGAAGCAAGATCGACTTCGAAGTCTGAGGCAGGTCCAACGCGTCTTCCTGTCAGACCGACTGCAGTGATCATCCTTCCCGGCGGTGTTCGCCGTGACGTACGAGTCGGTGATCGCAGCCAGCCGTCGCAACCGGTCTTTGTGCAGATCGTGCGTTTTCGTGAGCGGAGAGACGGGGATTGCCGCAAGTCGTTGGCGCTGGTTGGGGCATCTGCAATACTCTTGCTTCACTCCCTGCAATTAAGAAGTAACGGAGTCGGATCGCCTTCCCCGTTACTGCTCAGCGTTATTACCAAAGCAGATTCATGACCGGTAACAAAATTGAACAAACGACCCTCAGCAATGGGCTGACGGTCCTCGTCGAGACCATGCCTGCGGTTCAGTCCGCGGCCTTCTCGCTGCTGATCCCCGCAGGGAGTGCTTACGATCCCCCCGGACAGAATGGCATTGCGAATGCGCTGGCCGACTGGATCACTCGGGGTGCCGGGGATCGTTCCAGCCGTGAACTGCTTTCGGCATTGGATCGACTGGGGATCCAGGCACACGAATCTGCGACGCTGAACCACCTGGCAATCGGCAGCACCTGTCTGGCAGGAAACCTCCCCACCGCCCTCAGCATTTACGCCGACGTGGTGAAGCATCCTCACTTCGACGAGGAAGACTTCGATGCGGTCATGGCAGGGGTCGAACAATCCTTGCTCGCGATTGAAGACGATCCGCGACAGAAGGTGATGTTCGAACTCGTTCGCCGCTGCTTTCCCTCACCGTGGGGGCAGTCGTCGGAAGGGACCTTGGAGGACCTGGAGCGGATCACGCCCGAATCGGTTCGCACGCAGTATCGCCGCTGTGTCCGTCCACAAGGAGCGATCCTCGGGATCGCCGGAAACGTGACTCTGGAGCAGGTCTTACCAGTTCTGGAAACGGACTACGCCGACTGGTCGGGTGCCAATGAGATCACGCTCACGACGGGGGAACGGGGGGCTTATCGCGAGCATATTCCCCATGAATCGACGCAGACGCATATTGGTGTGGCCTATCCCGCGATTGCTTATGGTGCTGATGATTACTACCAGGGCTGGGCAGCGGTGAATGTGCTGAGTGGGGGCATGAGCAGTCGTCTGTTCACCGAAGTTCGCGAGAAGCGGGGTCTGTGCTATTCCGTCTACGCCTCGCTGAACGCTCTGAAGGATCAGGGGCAGGTCCTGTGCTACGCAGGAACGACCACAGAGCGGGCTCAGGAAACCCTGGACGTGCTGGTCAAGGAACTGAAACGCCTCGGCGACGGGATCGAAGAGGCGGAACTGAATCGCTGCAAAGCCCGCGCAAAAAGTTCGCTCATCATCGCTCAGGAATCGACATCGGGACGGGCCGGATCACTGGCCCGGAACTGGTTCTACCTCGATCGCGTTGTCACGCTGGACGAAGTCCGCAGAAAGATCGAGGCCCTGACCACCAAAAGTGTGCTCGATTACGTCCACGCGCATCCCGCAGACGACCTGACTCTGCTAACAATCGGGCAGGAAACTTTGGAGGGCTGACTCGCCCACACAGCGTCTCGTCTCTGTTCGTCTCTGTGTTTGCCTCTGTCTCTGTCCGCAGAGGGGCCCGAGATCGCAACGGATGGCGCCATTGTGGCGCGGATAGAATCGCCGCTGTTGTTGGATGAGCATCGTCCAGCAACAGGCTCTTCACATGCGATCCCCGAATGGTCTTCTCAGGGTGATCAGTCGTTCGGCAGGTCGAGCTTCGAGTCAGGGTGGTTTGCGAAGGGCCATGCGGTGGCGGAATAGGCGATGGCCAGCTCAGGCGTTTCGATCCGCTTGTCTTCCCCTGCCAGACTCTGCATGACGCGATCCAGAATGCCGGTGGTGAGGAGTGTTCTTTCCACAGGATAGGGCGTTTTCTGCTGATGAACCATATCATCGATCGCATTGACCAGATGAGCAAAGTGTCCGAACGGGGGCCCTTCCTGCAGCTTAAACCACGTCACCACCGGTTCCTGCTGACCTTTGAGCTTGATCGCCGTGGCGAAGTAATTGCTCAACCCGTTTGCCATGACGATGGTCGACTTCAGTCCATCACGATACTCGATGAGAAAGGCCGCGGAATCGGTTTGTGGTTGCCATGCCGCTTTGCCGTCGAGCGATTGTGGCTTGGCGCGTTGAACTGCGTCGAAGAGTTCGCGTGAAAATGTTCCTGCCGCTTCTGCCTTCAGGATGGCATCACCGGTGATCGTGCGCACGGCCGCCACACCGGTCTCACCCCCTCGCCGTCGCTCAATCTGACATTGCTGTGCTTCGAGTGCATGAAAGCCATAATCTTCAAACCCGCCGTAGCCAATCGTCAGCACTTCTTCGATTTCGCACTGATCTGGAAGTTCGTTCGCAGGCTGACGCCAGGCAACGGGAAGTGATGACCCGGCCAGCAGAGGAAACTTCATTACGCGTGATGTTTCCACCATTGTTAGAGCGTCCTCCCAGCGGTAGCCCAGATGTTTGTCGTTAAACACCGGGACGACCTGGCCGCAGCGTTTGAAGGTTGCCACGATATCGTCGAAGAAACGGCGGCGTGGATACATTCGCTGCCGGGTCACGTCCGTCAGTGGATACTCGCCATGCTCAGCAATACTCAGCACGCCTGCGACCTGAATCCGATCCGTCCCCAGCGTTAGCGCGTCATCGATGGTCCTGGAAAGGCGAAATCCATGTTTTCGTGCCAGATCACGACTCAGGTCATTCGCGGCGACCTGATCGGTGAAGAGTGACACGAGGCGCAGACGCGGGCCCGGACCACCGTACTGCTGATACCCCTCGAGAATTTTACCGAGGATGACATCCGCATGGCTGTTCTTCCGGTAAACGGTCGTCACACCAGCGACCGGCAACGGGTCACGAGTGTTGTCGCTGGCCAGACCCGGGACCGGCAGCAGTTTTGG
>NZ_DASWWZ010000199.1:0-5323 GCF_036405755.1 Schlesneria sp. | reverse complement strand
GTGATCAGCTGTATCGAACATGCAATTCTGCAGGGGCAAATCCAGCCGTGGATGTACCAGGTGCTGGCGATGTCGATGCAGGCGGCGGGCCGCCCGAATTCTCAGATTGAGCGAGTCCTTCTCTCGAGCCAGGACGTGGTGCTCAATGATCCCCGATCGATGATGCATCTGGCCGCCTATCTGGCCCGATTTGAACGTTATGACCGGGCGCTGGAACTCTATCGGCAAGCCGCGGCTCTGGATCCCTCCCGGCCCGAAGCCTATGTACTTGCCCTGGAATTGGCCGTGCGCGCCAAAAACTATGACGCAATTGCCTGGTCTGCTCCTGAGGTACTTTCGTTCTCTTGGGCCAAAGGGCGCGAAAAACTGAATCAACTTGCCGAAGCATCAGCAGCGGATGCGTCCACCGCGCTGCTGAAGGCGGGCGACCATGCCAAAGCGCTCAAGCTCGATCTGGACATGCGCAAGGCACGTCGGCTGGATCTGGTCGTAAGACTGGAATGGAGCGGTCAGGGGGACCTCGATCTCGAGATTCATGAGCCTGGGGGAACCGTTTGCTCGACGATTAATCCCGCAACCACCGCGGGAGGCATCTTCACTCACGATGGCTTCGGACCAATCCAGGCACGCTGCTATGAAGAGTACCTTTGCCCTCAAGGGCTCAAGGGTGAGTACCGTGCTGTCATCAAGCATTCTTCAGGAGACATCGTCGGTAAGCGGGCTCAACTGAGCGTGACCCGAAATCGGGGAACCCCGTACGAGGAGACACTGGTCGAGACAATCCTGCTGGGTCCGGTCGATCAGTCCGTTCGTTTTTCCCTGTCCGGGGGACGACGTATAGAGGGGCAACTCGCCGAGCGTGAGCTCAAGGTTGGGACGCAGCAACCTGTCAAAGGATCGGTTCTGGCTCAACTGGGCCAAGGTGGCGGAGTTGGTCAAATTGCCCAGCGAGGATCCGCAGTGGGATTTACTCCGATCATTACGCAGATCAATGAAGGTGTCCGACTCGGTGCTCTGGCCACCGTGTCGGGTGATCGACGGTATGTTCGGATTAATGCAACGCCCGTGTTCTCAGCGATCACGGACGTTTTCACGTTTACTTTCCAGCAGTAGCCTTTTCGGCGATGACCAGGTCGAGTTCTTCCTTCAGGCGGGGCAGGATGGCGTCGTAGGGGAATGCACCCAGTTCCTTTGCCCCTTTCTTCAGGTTGACAAAGTTAGGACCACACCAAAGTCCCAGGTCGGCATCGTCCGTTTCCCCCGGGCCATTCACGCGGCAGCCCATGACGGCAATCGTGACGGCATGGTCTTCCGCGTAGGAGGTCATTTCCTTGACCTGTTGAGCGAGCTCGATGAATGCTTCGTTCTCAACGCGTGAGCAACTCGGGCAACTGATGATATTGAGTGTTTTCAGTCCGAAGTCGACGAACGAACGAACCCGTCCGGCGGCGATGTCTGCAAGAATCTTCTTGCCGGCGACAATTTCTTCGGACTTGCGGGAGTTGGGAACCGTCAGGGACACACGAATCGTGTCACCAATTCCCTGGCTGATCAGTTGCTCGAAGGCGATACGTGTTTTAATGATTCCGTCCGGGGGCATACCTGCCTCGGTGACGCCCAGGTGCAATGGAATGTCGGATCGCTTTTCCGCGAATCGACGATTCCCTTCGATCACCTTCTGCGGATCTGAATCTTTCAGGGACACGCAGTAACGCGTAAAGCCGATCTCGTCGAGAAAGTCACAGTGTTCCCAGGCACTTTCGAGCATCGGAGTCAGGCTGTCTTCGGGGTCGTATTTTTCTTTCTTGGCAGGGTCGACCGATCCGCAATTCACTCCCACACGCAGAGCGCAGTCATTGTCCTGGGCAATCGATGCCAGATATTGGACTTTTTCTTGCCAGGGCTTGGACCGTTCGTGGTGGTAGAGATGCCCGGGGTTGTAGCGGATCTTGTTCACGGACGGAGCGACAATTTCAGCGAGTCGGTAGTTTTCCTGCAGGTCGACGACCAGGTTTGCCTTGGTTTGTTTGCGGATCTCTGCCAGCGCTGCGGCGTCCTTCTGGTTGTCGACCGCCACACGGATGACGTCCGCGCCAGCGGCGAACAAGTCTTCAATCTGCTGTACCGTGGCGTCGATGTTCTGAGTGTGAGTGGCGGTCATGCTCTGGACAGCGATCGGGTGATTGCCTCCGATGGTGATCGAACCGATTTTCACATCTCGCGTCGGGTTACGCCGAAGTTCCACTCTCGCATCTCCGAAGTGCCGTTAATCTCTAGGACCTCGGGGGATTCTAGTGGCCCATTGTCACATGAGCGAGTCTGGGTGACGCCGCAAGCAAGAAAATGCACGGGGGCCGGAAGGGAGACCAATTGTCGCTGCTCCAATACGACGCAAAGAAGCAGCGGGGACACAAAGAAGCAACGAGCAGACGTTGGTCTGGCATGCTCGCTGTTCTTCGAGGTTCCTGTTCCCTTGGTTGCCGATGAAGAACGACGGGCTGGATTGCCCGAGCATGAGGTGACAACGCCGGGTGATCAGGCTCTGCGTTCCTTCCCTGTCCCGAGGGTGTCTGGTTGGTTCCGCGACTGTTGTAACGCGGCTTCTACGCAACCCGGCGGTGGGAGCGGAGCGAGTCGTCGAATTCCAGACGCTCTGCTTTCAGGCTGGATCGGAGGTATTCGGATCGCTGTCGTTCCGCGAGTCGTTCCAGGCTTTTGACCGATTGGTCGACGGCGATTAATTCTTTCAGGCCGAGATCCCATTTCCGTTTGGCGAGTCGGATGGTCGCCTGCAGTTGCAGAAGTTCGCGTCCCAGTTGTTCGCAGTACCGCTGGCGTGTGGCGATCTGTTCGGGTGACAGCGCCTCTGCGTCGTTCAGGTTGCGAAGCTCCTCGAGGACCTTGTCCCGTGTGGCGTGAAGTGATTCACTCGCCTGAACCGCTGCGGCATGGTCGCGTTCCAATAGAGACACTGCCTGACGCAGCTCGTTTCTTTCGGACTGACGGACTTTCAAAACGGATTGCAGTGAAAATTGGAACGACATGGATCATCCTTGCGGAGCGAGCCGAGCGGCAAGTGTGAAATGATTTCTGGCGGGTGGGAGTGTGCGGTTGTTCCCTGCTTCGTGGCCTCGACGCTGTATCTACTGCATCTCGATGTGCAGTCATAGAGCAATTTATTCCTCCATTTGCACAGGAGTGGGGCCTTCCTTCCGCAAGTGCGACGCCCACAGGAGCTTTCGGTCCGCCTCACCGTGATCTCAGTGTGGCAGCCAAGCGAATGACCTCGTAAGTCGCCAGGCCGTCTGCAGAATCGCTGATGCTGCCAACATGGCAGCGTGTGGTTCTCGTGGTTCTGCTGTGATTCATGTAAAATACTACAAAATAAAGACTTGTGTCTCTTGTGAAATTACCGGCACGCAGCTTGCTGAGTCGGTGCGTGTGTCGAATTGTCGGCCGTGTTGGCGGAACTGACACGCATCGATCTACTTCACCTGAGACCGCCTCGGGTGTCATCTGTGAGTTATGAGTCGTCCCATCAAGTCTGTCTTGTTGGTTGAGGAGTCGCTGTGGCCAAACTGATCAGTTTTGATGAAGAAGCCCGGAAAAGCCTGTTGGAGGGCGTTTCAAAGTTGTCACGAGCGGTGAAAAGCACGCTCGGACCTCGAGGCCGCAACGCGGTTCTTGATAAGGGTTGGGGTTCACCAAAAGTCACAAAGGACGGCGTGACTGTCGCTCAGGACATCGATCTCGAAGACAAGTTTCAGAACATGGGCGTGCAGCTCGTGAAAGAAGCTGCTTCTAAGACGGGCGATGTTGCTGGGGACGGGACCACGACCGCCACCGTTCTGGCTGAGGCGATCTACAAGAATGGCCTCCGATACATCGCCAGCGGTTGCGATCCGATGGCTCTGAGCCGTGGTGTTCAGAAGGCCGTTGACGCAGTGACCGAAGAGCTGCGAAAGCTCTCAAAGGAAGTGAAGGCCAATGACAGAAAGGGCGTTGCAGAAGTTGCCAGCATCGCGGGAAACAATGATCCCGAAGTCGGCAAGATTCTGTCTGACGCTCTGATGAAGGTTGGTAAAGACGGCGTCATCACTGTGGAAGAAGGACGCCAGATTTCGACAGAAGTCGAACTGGTTGAAGGGATGCAGTTCGAGCGAGGCTACCTGTCTCCTCACTTCGTCACCGATCAGGACAGCCAGACTGTCGAACTCGATTCCTGCCGCGTTCTGATTTACGAAGAAAAAATCAGCAGTGCCAAGTCGCTGGTTCCGCTGCTCGAAAAGACTTCGAAGGCGGGCGTTCCGCTGCTGATTATTGCCGAAGACGTCGATGGCGAAGCTCTGGCGACACTGGTCGTCAACAAGATGCGCGGCATCCTCAAGATCTGTGCGGTCAAGGCTCCCGGCTATGGTGACCGCCGCAAAGCCATGCTCGAAGACATCGCCGTCCTCACCGGCGGCAAGGCGATCTTCAAGGATCTCGGCCTGAAGCTCGAGAACGTCGAACTTTCGGACCTGGGCGTTGCCAAGAAGATCCGAATCGACGCCGAGAATACCACCGTCGTTCAAGGGGCTGGTAAGAAGGCGGAAATCGAAGGGCGTGCAGCTCAGATTCGTTCCGAAATTACCAAGACCGACAGCGAATACGATCGCGAGAAGCTGCAGGAACGCCTGGCCAAGCTGGCCGGTGGCGTCGCTCAGATCAGCGTCGGTGCCCACACTGAAACTGAAATGAAGGAACGCAAGGACCTGATCGACGACGCTCTTGCTGCAACGCGAGCCGCGATCGAGGAAGGGATTGTACCTGGTGGTGGTGTCGCCCTGCTCCGCTGCCTCCCCGCAGTCGAGAAGCTCAAGTTGAATGGCGACGAACAACACGGCGTTTCGCTGATCAAGACAGTGCTCGAAATGCCACTGCGCACGATTGCCGAGAACGCAGGTCTGGATGGGGCTGTCGTCGCTAACAACGTGAAGAAGTCGAAGGACAAGTCCTACGGCTACGACGCTTTGAACGAGCGTTATGGCGATATGTTCGACTTCGGCGTCGTTGATCCTGCCAAGGTCGTCCGTTCAGCACTGCAGAACGCTTCGAGCGTCGCCTGCCTGCTGCTGACGACCGATTCGATCGTCGTCGATGCACCAAAGCCAAAGTCCGACGATCACCACCATGACGACCATCACGACGGCGGCATGGGAGGAATGGGTGGTATGGGCGGCATGGGAATGGGTGGCATGGGAGGAATGGGGATGGGCGGCATGGGAGGCTTCTAAGCCTGGCCGTTCAGAACTGACTTCCGACTGTCTGATTCCAAATTAGA
>NZ_DASWWZ010000198.1:0-3505 GCF_036405755.1 Schlesneria sp. | reverse complement strand
CGTGCGTGCAGGGAAGATCCTCCAGGGTGACCAGCGGGGTTTCTGTTTCCCCCTCGCAGAGGACGACGTGCGCGTCTTTCACAAAGACCACCCGCTTTCCGTTCGCCCGATGCTCCCGGATGACAGGATGTTCGGGATCGATCGCAAAGAAGGTCACGCTCCCTGCGGAAAGTTCCTTCATCTCGACCACCAGAGGGTCAGTCGCATTCAGCACCGCTGTGCCGCTCGGCAGCACGACATCCACCGGGGTTCGTTTGACCTTGAACATATCCCGGGGTGAGTCAATGTACTTCTGACCGAGATGGTCCCCTTCCCCGATGTTCGTGACGATGGCGCAATCGCACTTGTCGAAGCCGAGCCCTTCCCGCAGGATTCCTCCCCGAGCGGCCTCAAAGACCGCCGCATCGACCAGCGGATTGAGCAGGACGTTCCGAGCACTTCGCGGTCCTGCACAGTCGCCCGTGTCGATGACTCGGCCATCGACCAGAACTCCGTCAGAACAGGTCAGACCGACAGTGTGGCCTGCGGCCTTCATGATCGAGGCGACAAGACGTGAGACGGTCGTTTTCCCATTCGTTCCGGTGACCGAGACGATCGGAATCCGACCGGTATCGCTCGGGTCTGGAAACATGTGGTCAATGATCGCTTCGCCCACGGCACGGGGCTTTCCGACTTCCGGCTTCAAATGCATCAGCAAACCGGGGCCGGCGTTGATCTCGACGATGACTCCCCCCTGCTCTTCCAGCGGACGGGAAATATCTTCCGTCACCAGGTCGATGCCGGTGATGTCCAGACCGATGATCTGAGCCGCCAGGATGGCGTGCTCGGCGACCGAAGGATGGACTTCGTCTGTGACATCGCGCGAGAGGTTGTCATTCCGTCGGATAATCGCTTTAACACCCGGCTCCAGAACCGTTTCCGGTGTGTAACCTTGGTTGGCCAGCGTGAGAATGATCAGTGGAATCATCCGAATCCGATCGAGTGGCTTGGATTCATCCTCGCCCCGGCGTGGATTGGAATTCACCTGAGACTCGATCAAGGCTTCAATCGTGCTGACACCGTCCCCGACGACCCAGATTGCGTCGCCCGCGGCGGCGGCAATCAGTTTGTTCCCCACGATCAGCAGGCGATGCTCCGAACCGCTGGCGAAGCGTTCGACGATCACCCCGGAACCCTCTTTCAGGGCTTCTTCGTAGGCGCTTTTCACCTGATGTTCTTCGGTCAGATCCATGAAGACGCCGCGACCATGATTTCCGTCGACCGGCTTCACGACGACCGGGCCGGGAATCGATTGAGCCGCCTCCCAGGCGTCCTCGGCACTTTCCACTTCGCGACCTTCCGGAACCGGAATCCCTGCCGCGGCAAGCATCATTTTCGTGAGCTGTTTATCCTGGGCGATCGATTCGGCGATCGCGCTGGTCGAATCGGTTTCGGCGGTCCAGATCCGGCGCTGATTCTTCCCCTGTCCGAACTGGACCAGACTGCCGGAATTGAGCCGTCGGAACGGGATGTTGCGAGCTCGGGCCGCGTCCACAATCGCGTTGGTGCTGGGACCCAGACAGACCCGATCCGCCAGATCACGCAATCGCTTCAGTTCGCTTTCCATTTCGAACGGAAGGTCGAACACAGCCGCCATGAGCAGCCGGTGAGCGGTTTCCAGACAGGCGTGGCCGAGTGTTTCGTCCTGGTAGCGGATCGCGACCTTGTAGACACCTTCTTCGGTGGTCTCACGTGCTCGTCCATAGCCGACAGGGGTGCCGCAAAGGGTCTGAAGTTCGAGTGTCGTGTGTTCCAGAATGTGAGCCAGATAGGTGCCCCAGCGGAGACGCTGAAAAAATCCGCCCCGTTCGCCCACACTGCAACGGTGTTCGATCATGCTGGGGAGCCAGGTCATCAACCGATCGTTAAAGCCGGGGATATGCGCGGACGAGGTATCTTTCAGCGCGCCCAGGTCGACCCAGGCTTCGAGAACAGTGTGCCGGGACCAGATGTTCGGGCCACGAAGAGCAAGAACCTTGCGGATGATCATGAATGCAATGAGATCCTGTCAGTACCGCTCGTCAATCAGGAGTACGAGGTCGGAGTGTCCGTTCGACCAAAACAGCGACGATTATGCCGGTATTTCCCTTTTTGTTCCATCAAGAATCGACATCCCCAATTCGCTTCCATGCATTTTTTTTCATCGCCCCCTGCCCCCACAGTCAAACTGCAACAATTCGACTGAAACACAGAAATTTCTGCCGAATTGATATTACAAACCCGCAAGTTTCCGTGTCGACAGCCCGGTTTCGTCCCGTTCGTACCCGCCCTCCCGGTGATCAGCAACGAATTCCTGACGAGACGTCTGCGGAATCTACCCCCGGAGGCCAGTTCCCGGCCTGCTTCCGGCAGCGTCTGCCCTCTCGGGTGCTGCTTCCACGAGCTGCTCGAAAGAGCTGCGTCGGGAGAAACCCTTGGGAGCAACTCGCCAATGCGAAATGCGCGCTGTACAGATTTGAGCACCTTGAGCATCTAATGGTCCAAACCCCTGTTTTACAGGCTTTTCAATTAGATGCTCACGTTGAGCATCTTGAGCACCTTGAGCATCTAATCATGAGCTGAAGGCCAAACACGCCGCAATCCGCTACTGAATTCATAACTATATGTTCGGAAAGGAGTTGTTTCACGGAACGGCCTTATCATCGATTTCTAGATGTCGAGTCGCGAGCCTGATCTTCAGGGAACACCGCTCGAAGTAAGAGCAAAAGCGGCGTCTCGCCGCTGACTGCACGCGGAATCTTGGGTGCGGAATGAATCACTATGTCACGACAGCAACGAACGCTCTGATCCTGAATCCCGCGAATTCTCCACAGACCAGCCCGGGCACGTATCCATAAAGAGCCCCAGAAGTCTGTTCCCCCAGAGTCACGATCGATTCTACGATAATCGTAAAACACGTCAAGATTATTTGTCGTGAATGACGTTGAGGCTTTCACGGCTTGGAAGCGAGTTCCGACAGTCAGTGAGGAAAGAAGCCCAAGCGATGAAAAAGGGAACGGGGACACAGTCAACGCAGTTCGGCACAGACTTGCAGTGTCCCTTTGGCCTGTTTCGTCGCGATTCTGAATAAATCTATCACTGACGACTACCGAACCTCCTAACGCCTAAAATCACCACGCACGAATGCTTGGTTGCGGAATGCACAACGAACTCAAACACGATTGGAGACAAACTCAGCACTTTTTTGTACCCATCAGGATCTCTCGCAAAACATCCCTCATCGCACTGAAAAAAAATCCCTTGCTCGTTCCGCGTCAGGGGGTTGCCTACATAGGTAGTAGTGAATGACAGTCGCTCTCCGGCGACTCTCTGCAGTCCGTACTTGTTTCCGACAAATGCCAAAGAGGGACCAATGACAGTCGGTACACCAAATTCAATTATGTCTTCTCCAACCTCGATATTGCCGTCCGCCATCCATTCGCCCATCCAGCGTTCAAGACTAAAATTACCGTCAATAAAGTTGTTC
>NZ_DASWWZ010000197.1:0-1667 GCF_036405755.1 Schlesneria sp. | reverse complement strand
GAAATGGACTCTCGGGTCTCGCGATGCTTGCATCGCAAGCAGGATGCGCTGTTCGAGGGATAGCGCTAGCGGGTTGACCACCCGCCCAGACCATTTGCTCAAATTCAGTTCCCGATTCACGTTGTGCGGATGACAATCCATTTCAGGCACCGTGGACGCTGGCGTCTTCAAGTTCGCCACCTCATCGGCCAGAGTCGCATCTATCGCGCAGAACATGCCCGATTCCGGCGAGTCAAAGATCCTCCAGCAAGGCAGAGAGTCACGGTCGAAGCAGGTGCCGGGTGAGCCGACCATCATGGCCAGTTGCGACGTATCCGGCGTGCCCCCAGAAAAGAGGTCGATGACGGCCGCCAAGTGATTGGCTTCGATCAACGCGGCCTGTCGCATCCCGGATGATGCTGAAGTGGTTTCCGAGTTCGTGTTGCCGGCGACCAATTTGTCACCCGAAGGCTTCATCAGAACAACCCGACCGTATTCGACCGAGGCCCGGAAACCTGCCTGGACCAGCATCTCCTGCGTCACATCGGCGATGCGGCCAATCAGAAACTTGACCGATCCATTGACGCTCTGGCACACGCAGACGATCTGCCGTTGGTACCGCTGGGGTTCGTTGACCGACGCTTGCAGGATCTCGTCGAGTTTGGCGTCGCGCTCGATCGTCAGGTACTCGACCAGCTTGTCGGTGGGATCTTCGCTTCCACTGAAGAAGGCGCCGGCGCAGTCGCCACTCGTGACGCCCATGAACTCCTGCAGGTCTGCGATCATCTCGTCCAATGCAGCTTCGCACTTCGATCGAAGCGCCGCATCGTCCAGTTTCATTCGAGTTGCCAGGCGGACTGCCGTAGCGGCGCTGGTGTCGATCGCCCTCGTCTCATTCGAAGAAGAATGGTTGCTTTTCATTTCGATTCCCTTGTCTGGGCCCACCTTGAAAAGGTGAGTAAGCCCTTGCGGGAAGGAAATGCCCTCGAAGGGAAATCCTGAGGGGCGGACCCCGCCCTACTTCTCGACGCGCCGAGGAACGCTGGTACGTGACGGCTGCAGGATGAGCCCAGTGTCCGAGAGATCTGCCCGCGCTTCGGGGTACACGACCATCACGGACTTCAGAGCTTCCCGGAATTGCCACCTGAACTTGCGGTCGTTGGCAATCTCGCTGCCAAACTGCATCTTCAGCGCTTCCCATGGGACCGTCGTCGTGCGTTTGAGATTGAACGCGCGATATGTGAGAAAACAATAGAGGTCAAGGCTGCTGGGCGACGCCCGAAGAGCGCGAAGCGCCCTCATATCGACTGGAACTGGGTTGTTGACCAGTTCGTCGTAAAAGCGTTCGGAAAGCTGGATGTGGGACTCAAAAAGATTCGACTGCGTTGGCGAGGTGGGGTCCCACCAGATCTGTGAACGATCCACCAGGTTGAAACCCTCGTTGCGCCAGTCGCTGGCTTCGAATGAAGACACCACATCCGGGTTGTCCATGATCGCGATCTTGGCGGAAAACGTCCGCTTCATCTGGTCGCGCAAACGGGTGATGTTTCCGTTCTTACCACCCGATTGAGTGGTCATGCCGAGATCCCCCATGAAGCCGGCGAGCGACTTGCCCAACTGAATCTCACGTTCTTTTTTAATCTTCACCTCGCGGCCGATCCATGCAAGCAGCAAGCGTGGAATTGATC
>NZ_DASWWZ010000196.1:0-4149 GCF_036405755.1 Schlesneria sp. | reverse complement strand
CAGAGTTTCGCAATGGCGGAAATACGTCGATCGAAGCTCAAGGATTGCCTGTCACCTGGTCCCCCGATGAGGGGATTGCGTGGAAGATCGAGCTGCCCGGTTACGGACAGTCATCCCCCGTTATCTGGAAGGATGTTGTTTATCTGACATCCATTCAGGGAGACGACAAAGAGCAATGCTTCCTGGTTGCGATTGAGATGGCGTCTGGCGACGTTCTCTGGCAGCGTGAGTACCCCGCCACTGTTCGGCTGAAAAATGCAGAGATGGTCAGCCGTGCCGCCCCGACCCCCGTGATTGATGCGAACGGTATCTATGTGCTGTTTGAAAGTGGCGATCTGCATGCTATCTCACACGACGGGTCGTCGCAGTGGCACAAGTCTCTCTTTGAAGATGCTGGTTCCTACAAGAATAATCACGGCTATGCGGCATCGCTGACGCAAATGGATAATGCGGTGATTGTGCTGGTCGATCATACTGGCCCTTCCTATCTTCTGGCTCTGAACAAGCAGACGGGCGAGGAAGTCTGGAAGACCGAACGAACATCGCGTACATCGTGGTCTTCTCCCTGCGTCACGCAGTTTGGAGATCAGGTTCAGGTGATCGTCAGCTCGGGAGGAACTGTCGACGGCTATGATGCACGGACGGGAAACCAGCTTTGGAGCTGCAGCGGGCTTAATGGGAATACAATCCCTTCTGCGACGCCGGTCGGTGATCTGATCTTTGTCGGTGCGTCACAGGCTCGGGGCGGCGCGAGTGAAGCGGCAGCCGCTTCGAACTGCTGCGTAAAAATTACCCCCGGCGGCGATGCTCCCTATCAGGTCGTTTGGAAGGCCGAAAAAGCACTTTGCAGCTACGTAAGCCCCCTCGCGCATCGCGGGTATGTTTACTACGTCAACAGTGTCGGTGTGCTCTATTGCCTCGAGGCCGCCACGGGTCGACAGTGCTACGCAGAACGAATTGACGGTGCATGCTGGGCTCAACCCGTTGCTGTCGGTGATCTGATCTACTTCTTCACCAAGAAGGGTGTGACTTCGGTTGTGAAGGCCGGTTCGGAATTTGAACAGGTCGCTTCGAATCGATTGTGGACTGAAGAAGCCCCTCCTCGCAGAGCTGTGGAAGAAGCGGCACCTGGCGGCGAGGGTGGCGCGGAAGCTCAGCCTCGCTCTCGAGAGCAGATGGATCCCATCATTTATGCTGTCGCCGCCGTGGACCGTGCCTTTGTGATTCGCTTGGGAACGCATCTGTACCGGGTTGGTACCAACGTCGCCGTTGCAGCGGGTGAGACCGGTTTGAAATGAGAATCCGTAGCGAGGCTTTGGGGACACCTCGCGAGAGCTGTGCCCGTTTCATCAGATCGCAAAGCGGAAGTTGGCGGAGCGAGGTCAGTTAGAGTGGGATCCCGTCGACGCGTCTGGGTTTGTGAGGAGATTGAGATGAGCCCCCCCGGACGGCGTTGAACACGTTCGGCAGAATCAGATTTCTCCGTGCTGACAGACCAGATGACTGAGTGGTGTTGAATCAAAAAAAGATTTGTGACGGGTACCTGATATGCAGTCATCGGAGAGCGAGCAGGTGAACGGAGAAGATCTCCGGGCTGCAGCAGCAGTTTTTTGAGTTGATGATCCGGTCGTCGCATTCCTTCTGTTGCACGCAAATTCGAGAAGTGGTCTGCAAACTATGAACTCCAGTCTGGAAAACTCTGAAGGTGCCGAGTTCGATCTCCCTTGTGGGGAAATGCCCGAAGTGGGAACTCCACCGTCCACTCAGATGACACCCAGGTATCGGTATGCCGATTTGAGTCGGGCTGGTCGTGAGGTGTTGATTGAACACGAAGGCCAGATGTATCGCTTACGCACAACACGGAACGGCAAGCTGATCCTGAATAAATGAGAAACGGCCCCTGCAGAGACTGAGCTGCAGGGGCCGTTTTTCTGTCAGTCCCTCGGCTAGCGTGGTGGAATTCCGAGCGAGAATTCGGTCGCGGGAACGTGATGCGGATACTTCCACTTTCCTACGTTGTCGCGCACCCACTCATAGTAAAACCGGATTCCGCGATCATTGGGGCCTGTCCCGTACCCACCCATTTCGCCGTGGGGGGCGGTGCCGCTGAAATTGGTGATCCCCTGCACGAAGCCAGAATGGAACATGAAGACGGCATGAGGTGCATCGAGATAGTTTCGACAGTTCGCATAGACCGCGTCGATGTTGGTTTTGTTGAACAGGCCGTCGTTGTTGTAGTAGTCCTCGCGGATCGGCTCGACATTCACAACGAATCCTTCTTTCGGGATCGCCATCCCCTTCTGAATGATTCGCACGTCCATGG
The DNA here is from genome assembly GCF_036405755.1 of Schlesneria sp. Classification (NCBI taxonomy): domain Bacteria; kingdom Pseudomonadati; phylum Planctomycetota; class Planctomycetia; order Planctomycetales; family Planctomycetaceae; genus Schlesneria; species Schlesneria sp. Next base: position 1,826 of record NZ_DASWWZ010000196.1, on the reverse strand, counting down.
TGGGGTATTCGTCTGACGTTCCCGATTTCCAGTGAGGACCCACACCGACAGGGATGTCGCTGGCAATCGCCTTGAACCAGGCCGTCAACTGATCCTTTTTCTGAGGGCCGTCCGGTTCCCGGATCAGCAATTTGTCGGCGGTAAGGGGATGGTTGAATTCGTCGCACAGGTTGACAAAGACATTTCGCAGCCCCTTCTCTTTGAGAAAACGAGCTGTTTCTTCAATCGCGGTCTGGATCGCTTTGTCGTCATGAAAGTCCTGATCCTTGCGAGGGGCAATGACGCCGATCATGACGACCATTCCCCTGTCATCGGCTTCACGAACGAACGATTCAATACGTCGGGCGACCTCGGGTAGCAGCTTTCCGTGTCGACTGAAGCCATTCAGGCCGGCGTTGCCGTCAGGGAATCCCGCATTAACTCCCTGAATGTAGGCCCCGACGAGGTTGATGCCGTGAGCGTTCATGTTATCGAAGTTGCGAATATACCGTTCCGTCACCGCATCGCTGTAGAAGGCGTTACCACAGCGAATCCCCCATAAGTCGATCTCGTGTCCTCCCAGGTAGGGACGGTTTTCCCGGATTTCGAACCTCTTCGTTTCGCCCCGGGGTTCGGCGGGCTTTAAGACGATGGCTTCACCGCTCGCTTTCAGATCATCGAAATACGACTGAGCGTCCGCTTTCGACCACAGACCGATTCGTCCGAATCCTCGGATCGAGGCATCTTCGACTTCCAGACGAATCTGGTCATCGAGCAGGCAGACGATCTGTTGACCTTTCATTGTGATCTGGAGCGTATGCCAGCGATCATCTGCCGGGGCTTTGACACTGCCGAGCTGAGATCGCTTGCCGTCGATGACTTTGTAGAGACGGAAAGAGTCTTCCAGTGGGTTGTATCTGGCCACGTAGTATGTCTGCGCGTTTTTTGCTCGCCAGACAAGTCCCCCACCCTGATCGACCACCCCCTTTACGCCCTTCAGTCGGACGCTCAGTTCGACATCTTCGAAAAGGAGCTCCGGTCGGAAGATAAGATTGAATGCGGAGTCCGCACTTTGCTCCGTCTGCGCCAGAACTCGATTCGTTCCGTCCATTGTCACTGACCAACCCCCCACAGCAGTCAAAAATCCCGCCGCGGGCGCTCCCACTGCATCCGATTCAAAATCGAAATCTTTTGACACACGGGTGACTTCCTGCGCTCGTAATGGTCCCAGACAGGCTAGCAAGCCAATCCAGGCGACGATCGACAATCTTCTCATTGTGGCAGCTCCTCTACAGCTTCTCAGCGACAAGTCGCACTTCCGCTTTCAGAATCGTCCGGGGATTCAATCGTCGCCCCGCAGCACAGTCAGTCCCGGGTCGATACCGACCTGGTACTGCACCGTTTTACTGACGGCTTCCCCTTGGGGTGTCCGCAATTCAAGTTCGACGCGAACGGTTTGATAAGGAATAATGGGGATCGATTCGTCTTCGAGTTCAAATCCCAGTAGCTGGTTCCCCGCCAGCAGGTCGTCATCCACAAATCGAATGGGGGGATTCCGTTTTGCCAGGGTCCCGGTCTTTCCGTCTTTCCAGGCCTGGAGAACCGTTTCCAATGTCTGGCGGGCGAGCTCCGGGTCTTGCTCAACGAGGTGGCGGGCGGAATCACGACAGCCACACGTCCCCCACGACCAGACAAGAACAGAGCAAATCAGAATCGTGCGCATCGAGGTGTCCCATGGTTTTGATGAGCGGGGATTCAACGATCTCAACAACGCGCACCACGCTCAGAAAAACGGGCAACGCCTTCGGCATGACAGCGAACGGAATGTTCCAGGATTTCGAGCGTTC
>NZ_DASWWZ010000195.1:0-6462 GCF_036405755.1 Schlesneria sp. | reverse complement strand
ATAGACGAACGTATAGTCGACGGCGAGACGAACGACTGCAAGCACCTCTTGGCCAGATGCGTCTAGCACCGCATTCTCTCTCTCGAAAACGTAGCGTCCGATTGCCACGGCGCCGTCGGCAGTCGGAGCGATAAACCTTTGTGCTTTAGGATGCTCGGTAGGATCGAATAAAACCGCGATCCATCCCTTCCTGGCAAAGCCGGGTTTCTCGTCGGTGCCCTGAAAATAGTGCAGAGCCTCGGCCTGAGTCGTCAGAAAACTGTCATCGAGTGTCGGGTTGAAAGCGAGAACACATTTACTATCGCCACTTGATCGCAGATCTCGATGCCAGTTGTCTCCGCTTTTCGCGTACAACTTGGTCACTCCGTTCCAATCACCCGCGACAATCGCTTCCGCCCATTTCTTCTGAGCTGACTTCACCGCAGTCACAGCGTCTTCGAACGGCGATATTTTCTTTGCCATAAGTTCACCAGAGGTCTCGGTGTGTTAATGTCAACAAAACTATCCGCCTGTATATCACAGGTAATTTCGCGTAGCAATCCAGAGTATGACGACGTCTGTTGTCCCGAAACATCTTTCAGCGTGGGTTACTGATGGTCACAAAAAAATTGTCCATCGGGCCGATATTGCGTGGAGGAGCAGTGCCGATCCATCGTACAGACCAGTGGCGCCCATCATCCCAGTCGAGACGCGGTGGAGAGTCTTGATCCAATTGCGGGCTGTTGGAACTCTCCCACCTGCTTCAGTACGACACCCCGCACCACTTCCAGACTCACTTCGCTCAGCCCCCCGGCTTACTTTGCTTACTTTACGGGTGCCTTCTTCTTCACAACCGCATTCTTCGCGGACTCATTCGTGGTCTTAACGAACAACCACTTCCGCACGTGGTCAGCCACCTTCTCTAACCGTTCATCACCAATCCGTTGGCGGTATCTGGCTGCCATGTCGTTAGCGTGAGGCGTGTGCCCCATGACCAGGTCGACGGCGGGTTGGTCCAATGTTTCCCCCGCCACCGTTTCGAACGTACGTCGCAAGGAATAAAAGCCAATCCCTGGTCGGTAAAGTTCTTCTTCCTTGAGTAGCTTCTTGAACATCAGGCTGACGGGGTTGTTCCCGGCCGTCTCCTTCGCCCAGCTACTTTTCATCTTGGTTACGAACAGGTAGTCGGCATCTTCCGGGTCCTTGGGTTCGGGCCGCTTAGCGAGCACTACGTTGATCGCATCAATCGTCTCAGGCCACAACTTGGCGCGACGTGGCACCCCGGTTTTCGGGCGTGGGAAGACCAGCCACCCGGTCTTCAGGTCAACATTCGATTTCGACAACCGGGCCACATCGTTGTTCCCGAGACCACAGTTGGTTCCGAGCAGGATCATGGCTTTCATCGGCACGTTCGCTGACTCCAGAAGTTTACGAATCTCTTCCGATGTCAGGTCTCGGGGGCCAATCTCTGCCTGCTCGATCCGCACCGTCTTCGCGGATGGCTTACAAAACGACGCACCGAACCGGATTGGCTTATCGAGCAATCCATCCTCGTGAGCCCATTTGAAGAAAGACCGCACCCGCTGAATCTCATTTCCGAGTGCAACCGCCCCTCGTGTCTTTGCCAGCGTCGCTCGCAGTTCCGCAAAGTCGCTCGGCTGCAGATCGGCCGCGAGACGATGCTTCCCGAACGTATCGGCGATCCTGACACCCGTCGCATTTAACTCGGTGAAGGTGCGGGGTTGAATTTCCCCGTTATCCCGGAGTCGCTCTTTGTGCGTCAGAAATGCATTCACCACCAGTTCGACGGTGACAAGGCCTTCATTGTTTTTGGGGCGGGGTTTGCGGCCGGCCAGGAGATCGTCCTTCACCCGCAGCCATTCTTCGAGCGCTCCCTCGGGGTCTCGCCACGGCCCGAAGAAGTGGAACTCGCCGCGAATCTTCTTTGCCCACCGTTTGGTGGCGTGAGGAAACAGCGGAAAATCCGGATGGGGCTTGGCTGGCTTGTCTGGTTTTCGTGAGCCGTTAGACTGTTTCATGACTCGGGTTCCGGGTGGGAAAAAGAACAGTCGGTCTAAAAAAAGAACCGTAGGTCTATCTTTGATGTGTGCGGCACCTCTCGAAAATGGCTTAGCGAAAGGTACCGACACACTCCTACCGGGTGTCAGAGCGGGTGTCAACGACCCGAAAACGAGGTTTTTTGATTTGACGTAACTCGAAATACAGTAAACACTTGCTCCCGTAGCTCAGTTGGATAGAGCGACGGTTTCCTAAACCGTAGGTCGGTGGTTCGAATCCACTCGGGGGTATTTTCATGTCAGAGTCTTCCGCGGTACTGGGCAGGATTGAGCTCGCGAAACTGCCTGACTTTCTTTATGGGACCGCGTGGAAGGAAGAGCGGACGCGGGAGTTGACTGTTGCTGCTTTGAAAGCGGGGTTTCGAGGAATCGATACCGCCAACCAGCGGAAGCACTACGACGAAGCCTCCGTCGGACTTGGCATCGCCGATGCCATTCAGAGTCAGCTTGTCACTCGCGAAGACCTCTTCCTGCAGACCAAGTTCACCTTTCGCCCCGGTCAGGATCACCGACTCCCCTATGACCCGGCGGCGCCGGTGGCTGAGCAGGTCAAGCAGTCCTTCTCCAGTTCCCTGCAGCATCTGGGAACCACCTGGATTGACTCGTACGTGCTGCATGGGCCTTCGCAAGGAGCCGGCCTGGGCAAAAGTGACTGGGAGGCGTGGAGTGCCATTGAGTCGCTGTATGAACAGGGATTGATCCGCTGCCTGGGAATCAGCAATGTCTCTCTGGATCAGCTACAGACACTGACCGCCCGCTGCCGGATTGCTCCGCATTTCGTGCAGAATCGCTGTTACGCGACCATGGGCTGGGACGGGAGAGTGCGTGATTTTTGCCGTACAAACGGAATTGTCTACCAGGGCTTTTCGCTGCTGACGGCCAATCGCCCGGTGCTGGCTCATCCTCAGGTCCTGAAGATCGCGCAGCACTACGGTCGAACCCCCTGCCAGATCGTGTTTCGGTTTGCACGGGATGTGGGAATGCTTCCTCTGACCGGTACGACCAGTGTGGATCACATGCGAGAAGATCTCGAGGTTCTGGACTTCCAGCTTCAGCCGGATGAGCTGAAGCTAATTGAACGTGTTGCGATCGCTTGAGATACGGGATGGACTCTGACTCGGTCCACGGCGATCCCGGCAGCACGGCGGGGATCAATAATTTGAACGAGTCCCCCAACTGCTGTCACTCGCTGCTGCATGCATGGCTTGCTTCAGCCCACCTGAGTGGTTCCATCGCCCCTCCAGCGATACCATGGAATGACGGCATTTCAGCCTGCTTTGTTTGATCTGGCACTTTTGGTCCGAATGGTCCCCCTGGAACGTATCATGAAGGCCTCGATCGCGCGACTTCTCTGCCTGACAACTCTGTCACTTGCCGCCTCTGCGACGTGTTCTGTCGCCAATGATCTAGAGCTTTTTCGGCGACCGGCGCTGGCAGAACAGAGCCAGGAGCTGCAACTGAGAGGAATGCTGCTGGCACGCATGGGTCACCAGGACGAAGCTCTCAGGCTCATGCACGAGGCTGTCAAACTCGCTCCGTTCTCGGGAGTCGCCCGGTACAACCTGGCGTGCATCCATGCAAAGAACGGGAAAGGGGATGAGAGTCTGGCGGCGTTGAAAGAGTCGATCGAACGGGGATTCGCCCAAGTCGGCATCGCAGCGAAGGACCCAGACTTCAATTCGATTCGCGACCGGGCGGATTTTCAGGAATTGATGGAAAAGTACGCTCAAAAGCAAATTGAACCCAAGACACCCCATCCGGCGGAACTCGAAAAGAACATCGCCTGGGTGGGATCCGACAACACGATCTGGGACGAGCCCACTAACCTGCTGAAGACCGGGTTCCAATGGAAAAAGCCCGTCAGGCAGCCTGCTGTGATTCTGGAGCATGGCGAAGTCGGAAAGCGACTGAAGAAGTGGTTCGCGGAAGGGACCGCTGCAGGTAATTTTGGAGATCTTTATGACAACTGTGACTCGGATCATTCCAACCTGAAGTACGCTCAGTTCCCGCAACTGCACCGGATCGAGTACAAGCCCGAAATTCTGTCGGAGATCCAACAGGGATTTCAGCACCGCTTTCTCCATGGCGGGGTCGTGATCGGGAATTCGTCCACATCATTGGTCTCGACTCCGCTGTGGCGCAGCAACGTGAGAATGGCCTACACACGTCCCACCTGGATCACGGCCCTCGCCCGGCAGTACACCCTGAACCATCTGTACGTTTATCCGGAACATACCGACCACGATCCCGGCCACAACGGTTCCGGAGGGGGCTATGGGGATCTGTTCCCCGCCAACACGCCCTACGTGCTGATCAGCCAGGGATCTTCCTACACTGACCAGCCGTTCCTGGATGCCCTGGCCTGCACGCTGGCTGCATTTCGGCCTGAGGTCAAGAAAAAGCTGGTCGACAGCGGGTTCATCGCCCCCACCCTGCAGCAGATTTTTCGCTCCAACTACAAGGCATTGAACAACGAAGACGAATACCTGACGGGGGTGGCACACCCGTCCGTATTTGATGGGACGCTGATCGATCCGCTCAAGATGATTGAAGCGGCTCATGCCATGACGGAAACCACGATTCCTCCCGTCGTTCGTTTTCGGATCGAGCAACAGGATCGCGGCATCGTCGGGCGGGATTACTTTGATGCGGCTGACCGTGAGCACCTGTTTGACACCGCTTGCGCTATCGCGAGAGTGGGGCGTTCGATGCAGTTTCGCCGCCGGATGATTGTCTCCGCACGAGAAAGTATCGACCTCAACGGGCACCCGCTCAAGTATCAATGGGTCGTGCTGCGGGGGGACCCATCGCTGATTTCTCTGAAACCTCTCGACGAGACGGGGAGCCGAGCGGATATCACGGTGGCCTGGCACCCTCGTCGCAAAATTCAGCCCGACAGTGATATTGAATCGAACCGCGTCGATATCGGTGTGTTCGCGTTTAACGGGACCCACTGGTCGCCCCCTTCGTTCATCACGTGGTACTTTCTTGACAATGAAGACCGGGAATATGACGAATCGGGTCGCATCCTGTCCGTCTCGTATCACGGGGGAACAGACAAAGGGAACTACGCGGACCCCCTGATCCAGACCCCGAAGACCTGGAAGGATGAGTACAAGTACACGCCAAACGGAGATCTGATCGGATGGACCCGCACACGGGCCAACATCCCTCGCAGCAAACCGGAAGACTTCACCTATGACGGCGCACTCATCATCGCGAAGGATGAGCTGGGGCGAGCAACGGAGGCTCAAACCGTACGCTATTTATCTCAGTCGAACGGCAAATCCCTGCCCACGCTGGTGCAGCAACTCGGCGACGAGATTCTTCAGTATCAGTACCAGGACGTGAACGATCAAATCGGCAAGGTCGTCGCGAAAAAGAGGGCCCTTCCCCCCTCCGACAAGCCGACACCCGAATCACCGACCGGTGCCAAGCAAGAGTAGAGGCAGCGTAGAGAACGCACAGGGTCGCCTGAGGGGCCCTACTCGACTCGTATCGTTTCGCATTCGCGTTCTGGGCGTCTCTTTCCCATTGGGCACGCCGACGGGCAGGAGCGCCGGTATCACCCGGCTCACCGGCTTCATCATTTGTCCGATGACGACGGCCCCGTGGTGCCTCGCAGCTTGAAATCCGCCGCAGGTCCGAAGCTGGCGTTGTATTGACAGTCCGCCAGAACCTCATCGCCGGTAAACTTGAAACGGACCGTGGCGGTGAATGGTGTTTCGTAGAAGCAATACTTGGCCGTAAAGGTGTCGTCAGCAGTCCAGCCGCCACTGACCGCAACCGGCTGCGACGCCCCTCCGCTGAATGCCGTTCGCCCGCGGGTCCAGTCCCCGCTGCGACAGACGGTCGGATACTCCGTCCCGTTACAACGAAGGGAGATCGTAACCTCCCCTGCAGATGGCCCCGATTCAAACCGGACGGCTTCCAGTTGGTGTTTATTCTGTGCAATGGCGTACTGCTTACCCAGGATTTTCGGAGGCATGGCGGCACCCGTTTGCGGCGGAATCCGCAGACTTGCCAGCGTCTGCTTGAGTTTGGCGGTGGCCTCCGGGTTCGGGGCTTGAGGCTCAGCGTGAAACGCGGGCAAGAGTCGGTCCCAGACGACATTCAGTACATCGGGCATATTTTTGACGCCACTGGTGATGGCAATGACCGCGTCGAGTTCCGGCAGGACAACGCAATACTGGCCGAACGCGCCGTCTCCGCGAAATGCACCATGACGACAGCGCCAGAACTGGTAACCATACCCCTGGTCCCAGTCGCTGGCGGGATTGCTTCCTGTGGCAGTCTGACGGGCGGTCGCCTCGCTGATCCACTTCTCGGGCACAAGCTGCTGACCGTTCCACTTCCCCTTCTGGAGGTAGAGCTGTCCAAACCTGGCGATGTCTTCGGTACGGAT
>NZ_DASWWZ010000194.1:0-3318 GCF_036405755.1 Schlesneria sp. | reverse complement strand
TAATCCAAGCTTTCGACGAAGCTCGGGCGAAAGGGAGAAAAATGTGACCTCGCGCGTCCCCGCGTTGGACTTCACACCTTTCGGAATCACCGTTTCCAGAACCTGGCCCCAGCCGCACAGATAGCGATCCGCAATCCAGCGGGTCAGTTCGAGCATTCGTTCGTCGATCAGCGCTTCGCGGTCAAGAACGGACTCAATGGACTTCAGCGAGCGTCCCGGCGGGACCGTGTTTCCTAACCCGACGCAGTATCCTGTGATCAACTGACTTCCGCGACCAAACGGAGCCTGAACGCGGCGGCCCGGACCAATCACATCTCTCAACCCATCCGGAACGAGATACTGGAAGATGGTGGTCAACGGACGGTTAAATACGACGTCAGCGACGAGCCGGTCGGCCGCATCGGCAACCTCCCACTTTTCGAGGTTGGCGGGAATCTCGTCATCGGAGAACAGGCTGTGCTGTCTTGGCTGGTTCAAGGGAATTCATTTTCCCGGTTTGTCTGGAACATCCCTGGTCATCGGCAGGGGGCAGCTCCTTCTGCCACCCCCCAAAAAAGAGCGAATCCGATCATCAAAGCGATTATCGCAGAATGATCGGATTCGCATTAAGTGCAGTTCGCCCCGAAATCGGGTCCGAACATCTCGCAGGCTACCGGCTTACCAACCAGGGGAGCGGTTCGCCGGCCTTGGGCAACTTGACCAGTTGCACACCGGTGACCGCTTTGTGCTCGGCCACTTCTGCCAGTGTGGCGGCGTCGGGTTCATTGTCCAGGTTCAACACGGCAATCGCGTCGCCACCTGGTTCGTTCCTTTCACGTCCCAGGGCCATGTGAGCGATGTTGACTTTGTGGTTACCACAGATATTTCCGATGAACCCGATGACACCGGGCTTGTCGATGTGCTTGTAGATCAGCAGCAAGCCGTCGAGGTAGGCATCCAGGTGGAACTGATCAACACGGACCAGTCGCAGGAACTGCTTACCGAAGATGGTTCCGGCGGCAGTGATTTCTCCGTTGTCCGTCGTGACGGTCGCAGAAATCAGAGTTGAGAAATCGCCCACTTCGTGAGACAGCTCTTCCTTGATTTCAATTCCGCGTTCTTTCGCCAGCATCTCGGCGTTGACGATGTTGACGTTGTCGGCCAGTGCATTCGACAGTAGACCGGCGGCAAAGGCATTGGCGATCAGTTTGGTCTTCTTGTTCGCGGCTTCACCCTTGAACTGGAGACGCACGCCACGTACGCCACCCTTGTTCAATTGAGAAAGCAGCAGACCCAGGCGACGGCCCAGATCGAGGTAAGGCTGCATATCCGTCATCTCGGCCGCTGTGATCGGAGCCATATTGACGGCATGTCGAACTTCGTTTCTGACCAGAAAACCCGAGATGATCTCGGCGGCTTCCACAGCGACGAGTTCCTGTGCTTCTTCGGTCGAGGCACCCAGGTGAGGGGTGGCCAGAACCTGGGGCAACTGCGCGAGGCTCCAGTCCTTGGGCGGCTCGTCGACGAATACGTCCAGTGCAGCGCCAGCCACGTGCCCTGACTGAATGGCGTCGAAGAGAGCCTTCTCATCGATAATGCCACCGCGAGCGCCGTTGATCAGTCGCACACCCTTCTTCATCTTCGCGATGCGGGTGGCGTTGATCAGGCCTTCCGTTTCCGGAGTCATCGGCGTGTGAACGGTCAGGAAATCGCACTTGCCGACCAGATCATCGATGTCACGGTAGAGTTCGATCCCTTCCGCACGGGCTCGTTCCTCCGACAGGAATGGGTCATAGCCCAGAACCTTCATTTCGAACGCGATGCAGCGTCGGGCGACCGTCAGACCGATTCGCCCCAGCCCAATCACCGCAATCGATTTACCGGCCAGCTGAGTTCCCGTGAAACTTTTGCGATCCCACTTGCCAGCTTTCATGGACCCGGCGGCGGGACCGATATTGCGAGCCAGTCCCAGCAACAGAGCCATCGCCTGTTCGGCGGTGGATGTCGTGTTCCCTGCCGGGGTGTTCATGACGACGATCCCTTCGCGGGTCGCCGCGGGGAGATCAATATTATCGACTCCCACGCCAGCGCGGACAATCACTTTCAGTCGCGGTTGATCCTTGAGGATCTCCGAAGTGAGCTTTGTCGCGCTACGGATGATGATCCCGTCGCAGTCCTGAAGATATTCACGGACCTGCTCGGGTGTGTGCTTGCCACTGCGAACGACAACTTCAATGCCAGGTGTCTCTTGAAGAATCTTAAGACCTGCAGCGGAAAGATCGTCGGTGATGAGAACTCGGTACATGGTTATTGCTGGTCGTTCGAAAATTAGTTGAGGGGGCAAAAACAGTCGGCAAGCCATCTCGGCGGCCTACTCCGGTTCCATGCCGGGGGAAGTCGAAGACCGTAAGCATACGCGGAGCAGTCTCGACGGCCAAGAGATCCAGCCGAATCCAATCGTGCTGACTGATGTGAATCGTGGTCTCACCCCAGTCAACAAGGCACTAAACTTGTGACAGTCATCGAATCATCAAATTGAACTCGCCCCGCCGCCCGTACGCAGACGCGTTGCGGCTGGCGGTTCCTTGAGTCGGATACTGAAACGTCCCGCACTCAGCGGCCTGATTCGCGACTGTCATTTCAACGCAATGAGCCTATCGGCTGACCCGACCTCGACCACCACCTTTCATCAGGGCTTCGATTTCTGCCCGGGATGACTGGTTGTAATCACCCAGAATGCTGTGCTTCAGGCAGCTTGCTGCGACCGCATAATGCAAAGCCGTAGCCGACTCAGCCAGTTCTGGCGTCTGAAGGGCAAAAATCAGAGCCCCGGCAAACGAGTCTCCCGCGCCAACCCGATCAACAATATTTCGAATTTCGTAGGGGGTATACTTCCCGGATGCATCCGTCGGAGCGTAGACCGCTTTTTTCTGTTCAGCGTCGTACAGCATCGCACCCCAGTTATTGTGGCTGGCCGAGATACTTTCCCGCAGTGTGATTGCCACCTTGCGGATATTTGGAAATCGCTCGACGATCTGCTGGGCCACACCCTGGTAACCTTCGAGATTCAGTTCCCCGGCTTCAACATTTGTTTCGGCAGAGTGGATTCCCAGGACCTGCTCCGCATCCTCTTCATTGGCGATCAAGACCTGGACGTGAGGCAGCAATTGCTCCATCGTCTTTCTTGCGAGTGCGGCCGGTTTGGTACCAGACTCCCAGTTCCAGAGCTTCTTACGGAAGTTCAGATCGCATGACACCGGAATTTTTCGCTGTGTGGCTTCCCGGGCGGAGGCCAGTGCGGCATCGGCGGCTTCACGGCTGAGTGACGGCGTAATTCCG
>NZ_DASWWZ010000193.1:0-11276 GCF_036405755.1 Schlesneria sp. | reverse complement strand
ATTCACTTTCATTACTGCAAGACGGTTCAAATTCACCTGTCAGCAGTGGCCCGGAATGACGTATCTAACGCCAGTAAGATCGAAAGCAACTTCGCTCTTTCGATCGTAGCGAATGGTTCACGTAAGAAAGTAGAGAATGCTGTATGGATACAATTCGGGGAATCTTCGGAGTCGGTGTTGCGCAACTGATGATGCTGACGGTGATGGTCCCTGCCTATGCGGAAATTGAGGATGGCGAGAGCGAACATCGCCGCGCGAGTGGACGACGGCATGCTCAGGTCGTCAGCCATGATCGGGCCGATTATCCCGTCATCAGCAACTGGCTGACATCGCCAGACACTCCCGAACAGTCGTCCGAACAGGGCCAGCCGGAATAGTTCGGAATCCACCCTCCTTCGGCCACTCGGGTCAGGAATGTGGCTCTCCTGATCTCGACGTGGGGTCATTCCCGTTAGACCTCTCCGTTCAAGGGGACTTTTTATATTTGAGATGGGCGACACAGGCCAGGACGTCTCCACCGGATGCTCGTGTGGGACGTCACGGCCGCGACTCGATGCGATGGCGGGAGGTGCGAACGACTGGGAATCATTCCGGGGAACGGGTTGAACGGGACCGTATCTGCCTTGTTCGGTTCCGTGTCGCCTCGCAACAGGTCACAGGCGGGGTCGCTCGTGCAGTTGGGGCAGAAGTTCATATTGAGTGACCTGTCGGACAAGTTCGGCGAAGGTGCTGACACCGAGCTTCTTCATGATGGAGGCTCTTCTCCCTTCAATCGCCCGCTCGGTAATCTCAAGTCGCGCTGCAATGGTCTTATTGGGGGCACCCGAGATGAGCAGATCGAGTGTCGAGCGTTCCTTTTCGGTGAGGTTTGCCATGCGGCCAGCGAAGTCGCTCCATATCTCACGCGAGGTGCGCCGAGTGCGATCTTCGATCAAGGTGCGCTGGATGGCTTCCAGCATCACCTGACCACTGAAGGGCTTTTCGATGAATTCCGCGGCGCCGAGCTTCATGGCCCGAATGGCCATGGGGACATCGGCGAAGCCCGTCATCAGGATGACCGGGAGAGGGCTGCTAAGTCGGACGAGGTGTTCGAGCAGATCAAGACCACTCATCTCGGGCATGCGCACATCGCACACGACACAACCTGCTGGCGAAGGGGTCAGGTTCTCCAGGAAGCGGGTTGCCGAAGCATAGCAGACGGTCGCAATTCCAATGGACTGAATCAGAAATTCCAGCGATCCACGCATGTCCGCGTCGTCATCGATGATGAAAGCGACAGGGGAACCGTCTCCAATCATGTTCGGTCCCTCTGTGTTGAGGCGACGGAAGTACAGACGTTCTGGATGTCGGAAGGGAGGGGTTGGTTACCGAGAAGGGATGTTTCCAGGAGATCCGCGTCCACAGCCTCGCTCACATCCAGCGGTGTTGGTGGCTGTGCCTTGCGCCCGGTTTGGTCGGACCCGGGTGACTCGGCCAGAATCGGCAGAGTGAATCGGAATTCGGCACCGCCAGCGTCGTTGGGTTCATGCCAGATTTTTCCGCCATGAGCTTCGATGATTCCACGGGCGATGGTCAGGCCAAGGCCAGTCCCGTTCACTTCCGTGGTGACGAATGGTTCGAAGAGGGACTGTGACGTGTCAGGCACCAGACCCGGTCCCGAATCCTTGACGGAGACTTCGATCTCATCGATCGGTCGAGCACGCGATGTCAGCGTGATCTTTCTTTGCGAGGGTTCCCTGTGATCGAGTGCGTTGAAAGCGTTTTCAATGAGGATGACCAAGACTTGCTGGATCTGGATTCCATCGGCGGCCACGTCGGGCAGAGTGTCGTCGAGGTCGAGTTCCAGGACAACGTAGCGTCGCCGAGCTTCGGGCCGGCAAAGTTCGTCGATCTCACGAACAAGATCGTTAATGGATTCGGGTGCGAGTCGAAAGGGGCGACGGCGGGAAAAGTTGCGTGTGCGTCGAACGATTTCGCCTCCGCGCAGAGAGGCCTGCAGTATGGCACGCAAGGGACTGACGAGTTCCCGGGGATCAGGCGAAGCATCGGTCAGCCGGGTGAGGCAGCCTTCCGCGTAGTTGGAGATGGCTCCCAGTGGCTGGTTGATTTCATGGGCCAGAGCTGCTGCCATGGTTCCCATCGACTTCAACCGGTTCGCGTGTACCAGTTGCGTTTGAAGGTCCTGGCTGCGACGTTCGATCTGTTTGCGAATGGTGGTATCCGTGATGACCAGTAGTAGACGGGGCGGGTCTCCCTGAATGCGGCTCATTCGTTGAGGCGAGATTGAGGTCTCGACCTCCCCTCCCTCAAAGCGAACAAACTTGATGTCGGCTGACTGTGGGGATTCCTCGATGGCAAGCAGGCGCTGATAAGTCGGCTGGTCGATTGCTGCCACGAACTCTGAGAGAGAACGTCCGATGAAGACTTCACTCTCCTGGCCGAGCATCTCTCCGAGCCGTCGATTGGCGAATTCGATCCTGCCGTTTGCATCCAGGACGACCAGGCCATCCGTCATGGATTCCACCAGCAGTTCGTAGTTCGCTTCGGATTTTTCCCAAGCCTTTCCCACACTGTTCAGTTCGGGGCGCATCACACCAAACTGAACCAGCAGGAGCGTTCCCAGAATTCCGACCATGATGACAAAACCGAGCCCCTGCAATTGCCGCACGTGCGTTCGTGCCTGGTCTTCGTACACGCCGACCAGACTGTGCATTTCCTTCAGGAACTCGGGTTCATTGAGCAGCAATCCTTCGAGGGCACTTTGCTGGGCATGGGAATCATGACTTGCCAGAAGCTTTATCCCGGCATCGTTCATCGCCTGAAAGAGCGGCTCAAGGCGCCGATATCCCGAGTCAAGCTCTGGATTGGTCGAGAGGCCCCTTTCGACGGTCGTTCTCCGGAGTTGCAGATGGGCAGATCGCCAGGTTTCGAGGGTTTCGGCAAACTCCCCGCGTCGCAGTTCCCGCGTCGTATTCTCGGTGGTGGCGACGAAGGCCAGTGCCTCCTTCACCAGTTTCTGGGACAGCATCCGTTGCCGTCCCGCGAGATTGATCACCGGGGCATCGGACGTCAATTTGACGAGAGACGGTTGAATCAGGAATTGATGCAGAATGACGAGCCCCGCTGAGAGACTCAGCGAAAACCAGATCCGTTTGTCGAGTCGTCGAGCGGGGTTTTCTCGCACCATTTTCCAAAGGTACCAAGCCAGTGTGTGCGGGAAAGTTTACCAGTGATCGGGCGGCCAAAAGTCCTGTTGAAGTCTGTTGTGAGCATCGTGCCCGAGACAGGGAGGATAGCAGTTCCAGCAGTGGCAGGACGCAAACTTCGTTCCGCTGACAGGTGACCCCTTATTGCGGCAGGAAAGGTGTCAGGTTGCCAAGTGCATTCAAGGAAGAGAGGTTCAAGGAAGAGAGGCCGGGGGGAGAGATTCCTTGAGAATCGGGCTCTTTTCGCGGCGGCCCCTTGAGAACATGCTATGCCACCAAAAGCGGCAATTGTGTGCATGAACTGTGCGCAGGCGGCTTCTCGGCAGCGGCGATCGAAGGACAGGAATGTTGCGGGAGAACGAGCGGTGGAGTCTGTCTCTTCTACGTGTCTCGCTGTCTGTACGACGTTGTAAGTGATTCCGATGATAAGTTTTACGCACCGGATCTTGGTCGGGAAAGCATATTGAGGAAGTGCCATCAGGCATACTTGGCCTGACGCAACTCGCTTCCTCAAGGTGATGGTGACTTTCCACATGGAACCGTTCGGCTGTCCGAAATTTCGAGCCCGTGCAAATCACGCCGAACAACTGCAGGCACATCCTTTGCCAACGAGGGTCAATCCACTGAGTGGCATGAAAAACAGAAGTGCTTTCGTTTCCGCATCGTACTCAACCCCGTGTTGAGAACATGGGACTGGCACCTCGAGTTGTCCGAGTTCCTCGTTGATTTCGGCGCGACTTCTTCGGAGCCAGAAATGGGTTCTCCGCTGGGAAGTCACCCATGTGATAGCGCGACAGCGCCGCAATGAATTTGTTCTCGCAGTGATTTCCTTTCGAGAATTCGCCCGAGCCAGCGACTGCGTGAGTTCCATTTCGTCCGTGATCTGTGACAGGAAAAACTGAATGGATGTTTCTGCCAAGGCCACACGTATTCAATTATTGGACATTCATTCGCCGCCGATGCGTGCGTTTCATATGTCTTGGATCGCTTTCTTCTTCTGCTTCTTCGCGTGGTTTGGCATTGCACCCTTAATGCCGATCATTCGCGACGAATTCCAATTGACGAGAGATCAGGTTGGCTGGTGTATCATCGGATCGGTGGGAATTACCTTCTTCGCCCGCTTGTTCATCGGCTGGCTGTGTGACCGGATCGGGCCTCGACTCGCTTACTCGGGGCTTTTGATCGTGGGGGCGGTCCCGGTCATGTTGATCGGACTCGCCTCTGACTATGTGACGTTTCTGCTGTTTCGGATTGCGATCGGAGTGATTGGGGCCTCGTTTGTCGTCACCCAATATCACACTTCGATCATGTTTGCTCCCAACTGTGTTGGAACGGCCAACGCGACCACGGCCGGCTGGGGGAACCTGGGTGGGGGAGTCACGCAGATGGTGATTCCGCTCATGTTCGCCGCTTTCCTCAGCCTTCCTGGATTCAGCTCTGCCAGTGCCTGGCGGGTCAGCCTGCTCATCACGGGAATCGTCTGTGCGCTCACGGGGGTCGCCTATTATTTCCTGACGCAAGACACCCCGGCGGGCAACTTTTCGGACTTGCGACGCCAGGGACACCTGACGTCCGCAAAAGCAGCATCGGGATCCTTCTGGAAGACCTGTTGTGACTATCGAGTCTGGATTCTATTTCTGGCCTATGGCTGCTGCTTTGGAATGGAATTAACGCTCGACAATATCGCTGCGTTGTACTTCGTCGACTATTTCGGCGAACTGGGCAGCGGCGACAAGGTTCAAGCCGTGGCGACGGCAGGGATGATTGCAGGCCTGTTTGGCGGAATGAATCTCTTCGCACGGGCGCTGGGAGGAATTATCGGCGACCGGTTTGGTGACCGATGGGGGGTGAATGGACGAGTCAAATGGCTGTTCATCGCCTTATTTTGTGAAGGACTGGCTCTGCTTCTCTTTTCCCAAGCACGCACATTATGGGCAGGAATTCCGCTGCTGATGCTGCTGGGATTGTTCGTCAAAATGTCCAACGGCGCGACCTATTCTGTTGCCCCATTCCTGAATCGCAAAGCCCTGGGCAGCGTGACGGGGATTGTTGGAGCAGGAGGCAACGCGGGGGCCGTGGCTGCGGGGTTCCTCTTCAAAAGTAACGCACTCACCTGGCCGACAGCCCTGTTCATTCTTGGCATCTGCGTCACGTGTGCGTCGTTCACTGTGCTGACGGTCCGCTTCGCTGGCGAACCGGAGACGGTGAGTCCCCCATTGAGCGACCGCTTGCCGGACCAGACAGACCTGGAACTCTCACGTGCCCCCGCCGTGGTTTGAGGGGTGCCTGTCTCATTGCGTCGATTTCCGCTTCAACTTTCTGTTGCTCAGGATGAGTAGGTCATGATCACTGCCCAATCCCGTCAAACTTGCGCTTCGGACCAACAGACGATCGTTGTCATTGGCAACGGAATGGTTGGACTTCGTTTCTGCGAGAAGCTGGTTCAATACGACAAAGCTCGGCAATATCGGATCGTGACCTTCTGCGAAGAACCTCGAGCGGCGTATGACCGGGTCGGCCTGACATCGTTCTTTGCCCATCGCGATGCAGAAAAGCTGATGCTTGCAAAGCTCGAATGGTACTCGGCGAACGGCGTCGAACTGCATGTGGGCGATCGTGCTGACAGAATCGATCGCCAGCAACGGACAGTCACATCTCAAAAAGGAGTGGTGATTGAGTATGACCGGCTGGTCTTGGCAACGGGTTCCTATCCATTCGTTCCAAAAGTTCCCGGCATCGAAAAACGAGGCGTCTTTGTTTACCGCACGATTGAAGACCTGGAACGGATGATTTCCCACGCCTCCACGTCGCGACGATGTGCGGTGATCGGTGGTGGTCTACTGGGGCTGGAGGCGGCCAAGGCCGTTTACGATCTGGGGCTGGAAGCGCACGTCATCCAGAACACCGGCCGACTGATGCACCGCCAGATCGATGATGCAGGATCCCGGGTCCTGGTCAATCAGATCGCTGCGCTGGGAGTCCACGTTCATCTGAACTGCACTACGAAGGCCGTTCACGGTCAAACCCAGGTGGAAGGGATCGAGTTTGACAATGGGACTCGACTCCCGGTCGACATGATCGTTGTATCTGCGGGAATCCGCCCTCGAGACGAACTCGCGGTTCAGGCTCGCCTGGAACTCGGCCCGCAGGGGGGAGTCAAAATTGATGACCAGCTGAGAACTTCTGATCCCCACATTTATGCCATTGGCGAATGTGCGTATCACAACGGGATGATCTACGGATTGGTGGCACCGGGGTATGAGATGGCGGATGCGCTGGCCTCCACTCTGACAGGGGGGGACAAGCGATTCGAAAAAGCGGATGTCTCAACCAAACTCAAGCTGATGGGTGTCGAAGTTGCGAGCTTCGGTGACTATGAGGCCACTATAGAGACCGCGACACCTTTGCAATTTGAAGACCCGTTTGGTGGCAAGTACAAAAAGCTGCTGTTCTCGCGCGACGGCAAATATCTGCTGGGGGGGATTCTCGTTGGTGATGCGTCTCAGTACGGGATGCTCTCGATGCTGGCGAAAACACGTACGGTCCTCCCCTGCCCTCCTCATGAATTGATCGTGGGGAGTTCGACCTCGGCTTCGGCGGTGGGTGGAATCGACAGCATGCCCGACTCGGCCCCGATCTGCTCTTGCAACAACGTCTCCAAAGGGGCGATTTGTGCCGCGATTACGGAACACAATCTTGAGTCCCCGGCGGCCGTGAAGGCGTGCACAAAGGCGGGGGCCAGTTGCGGCGGCTGTTTTGCACAAGTGACGGACCTGTTCAAGGCTCACATGAAGCGGCTCGGAAAGAATGTGTCGAACCATTTGTGCGAACACTTTGCGTATTCACGAACCGAGTTATTCGCGCTGATCAAACTCAAGCAGTTGAAAACGTTTTCCGAGATTCTCAAGCAATACGGAACGGGCACAGGTTGCGAAATTTGCAAGCCAACGATTGCCTCCATTCTGGCATCGCTCTGGAATGACAATATCCTTGATCCACGGCACGAAGCCTTACAGGATACCAATGATCGATTTCTGGCCAACATGCAGCGAGGCGGGTTGTATTCGGTTGTGCCACGTGTCCCCGGAGGTGAGATCACTCCTGAAAAGCTGATTGTGCTGGGTGAGGTTGCTCAGGAGTACAATCTCTATACGAAGATTACGGGTGGACAACGGATTGACCTGTTCGGTGCACAGGTTCAGGACTTGCCCGACATCTGGGAAAAGCTGGTCGATGCCGGATTCGAAAGCGGGCACGCCTACGGCAAATCGCTGAGAACCGTCAAAAGCTGCGTCGGGACGACGTGGTGTCGGTACGGTTTGCAGGATTCAGTCGGTTTCGCGATTGAAGTCGAGAACCGCTACAAGGGGATTCGTTCACCTCACAAGATCAAAATGGCCGTTTCAGGGTGTACCCGGGAATGTGCCGAGGCACAGTCGAAGGACGTTGGTCTGATCGCGGTGGAAGGGGGCTATAACCTCTACGTCTGTGGGAACGGTGGAACAAAACCACGCCATGCCGAACTTCTGGCAGCGGGGATCGATGAAGAGACTGCGATTCGGTATATCGATCGATTTCTGATGTACTACATCGCGACGGCCGACAAGCTGACGCGAACCTCGGTCTGGTGCGACAAGCTTGAAGGGGGGATCGATCACATCCGCGCGGTTGTGATCGACGACTCGCTGGGACTGGCCTCAGAACTGGAGTCCAGGCTTCAGCATCTGGTTGATACGTATCAGTGCGAGTGGAAGTCGGTCGTGGATGACCCCGAAAAGCGCAAGCGATTCCGGCAATTCGTCAATACCGAAGAGACGGAACCCTGCATCGAATTCGTGACGGAACGGGGCCAGACCCGTCCGGCCGACTGGCCGAACGAACTCGTCTCTCTGGAACAGTTCCAGTCAGATGTTGACCGGCAATTCGGTCGGGTGACTGACGCGGAGACTCGCTGGGTCAAAGTGGGGGCGGTCGATGACTTTCCCATGGATGGAGGTGCGACAGTCAAATACGGCAAAACGCAGATCGCGGTTTTCAATTTCTCCAGCCGAGGAGAATGGTACGCCACTCAAAACATGTGCCCGCACAAGAAAGCGTTCGTCCTGTCGCGCGGACTGATTGGTGATGCGAACGGGACCCCGAAAGTGGCTTGTCCACTTCACAAGAAAACCTTCTCGCTGAAAACTGGCGAATCCCTGTCGGATGCGGAGTACAAAATCAAAACCTTCCCGATCAAAGTCGAAGGGGGAAGCGTCTACCTGGATCTTCCGCGCGTCGAAATCCTTGATGACGTGTATGCCACGGAGATTGGTTGCAGCCTGGCAACGAGCTGTGCAGAACACCGTGAATCGGTGACTGCATCATGACGACACTCCAAACCCGCCCCCTGACACTGCAGGATTTTCATCATGATCTTTCTCCGGTTCCGGCCGAGCGTCCTGACGGCATTTCGTTGATCGCCCATCTCCTTCAGCAGCAGCAGGAATTAAGCGCTGTTGAGATGTTTTCTCGAGAACACCGGACTGATAACAGACCCGCTCAGGCCAGGTACTACGAGAAGCTTCTCCCGGCGACACCTCCCGCAGCAGGGCAGCAGTATGCGTTTGAGGTGGACCTCGACCGCTGTTCGGGTTGCAAAGCCTGCGTCACGGCCTGCCACTCGTTAAATGGACTGGATCAGAATGAAACGTGGCGTGATGTGGGACTGCTTGTCGGCGGGACCGAATTCAATCCTGTCATGCAGCATGTGACTGCGGCGTGCCATCATTGTGTCGAGCCCGCATGCATGAGTGCCTGCCCTGTGGATGCTTACGAAAAAAATGCCGAGACGGGCATTGTCAAGCACCTGGACGATCAATGCTTCGGCTGCCAGTACTGCACACTTGCCTGCCCCTACAACGTTCCCAAATATCATCAAGAGAAAGGGATCGTGCGCAAGTGCGACATGTGCTCGAATCGGTTGTCGAAGGGGGAGGCCCCAGCCTGCGTGCAGGCATGTCCTCACGAAGCGATCGCCATTCGGGTTGTGAGCATTCAGCGAGTGATCGAAGATTCCGAGGCGAACAACTTTCTGCCCGCGGCTCCCGATCCCAGTCTGACACTGCCGACGACGACCTATAAGACCTCACGTCAGTTTCCTCGGAATATGCTGCCTGCTGACTATTATTCAATCAGCCCTGCCCACCCCCATTGGCCGTTGATCCTGATGCTGGTTTTGACCCAATTGTCGGTCGGGGCGTTCACGATTGGGTTTATTCTCGATACGACGGTCGGGGCGGATCTTGCGGCGTTCTTTCGTCCACTGCATGCGACGAGTGCATTGATTCTTGGCCTGCTCGCCCTCGCCGCAAGCACCTGCCATCTGGGGCGTCCTCTTTACGCCTTTCGCGGAATTCTGGGCTGGCGACACTCATGGCTGAGTCGCGAAATTGTGTTGTTCGGACTGTTCGCGTGCCTGGCAGTTCTCTATGCGGTGGCATGCTGGATTGACAGTCAGCCCTCGTCGACTGCATTGCCGATGGCGCGTTTTGTCCGCCCCTACCTGCCGATTCTCGGGGGACTGGTCTCATCGGTCGGGCTCAGCGGGGTCTTTTGTTCGGTCATGATTTATGTTTTCACCCAACGAGACCTGTGGAATCTCGAACAGACACTCATTCGGTTTACACTGACGACTGCGCTGCTGGGGACGACGACGACGTTGCTTTCCTGCCTGCTGATGCAATGGTTCGTCGATGTCAACATCGCAACAGGGATGCTGCTTGGAATCGGTCGTTCACTGGTTCCCCTGGTCATCGCGTTCAATCTGGCAAAACTGCTGTTTGACCTCGCGCTGTTGAGGCATCGATTAAGTTCGCGGATGACCTCGCTGAAGCGTTCGGCCCTGCTTGTCTGCGGACCGCTGCTCCCTGTGGCCTGGGCTCGACTTAGCCTGGGGGTGCTGGGAGGACTTGCCCTGCCATTGGTGTTGTTGCATCTGCTGAAGAAGGATGGATCAGTCCTTGCGGAACCGCTGATTGCCAGCACGATTTGTCTCATCTGGTTCGGCTGTCTCGGTGCGGAATTGTTCGAACGCTACCTGTTCTTTGCCGCGGTCTCGAGCCCCCGCATGCCGGGTGGAGTACGCTCATGAGTAAGCTGATTGACAGTCTTCGACAAGTTCCTCCGTTGTCGCTCATTCATCAGCGCGAAGGGGCATTAACCCGAGAACTGGTGCAGGAACCTGGCGGATTCGGTCTCGGGCAACTTCCTTCGCGTCATCTGCCCGAAGCTGTCACGAAGATGGTCTGCGGCTATTGCTCAACCGGTTGCAGTTTGGACATCCATCTTCGCAATGGCGTGGCAGCAAACTTATCTCCATCGACGGACTACCCGGTGAACCTGGGGATGGCCTGCCCCAAAGGTTGGGAAGCCCTCACGGTCCTTGACGCACCAGATCGAGCGACGACACCCCTCATGCGGAATGCCAGCGGTAAACTGGTCGCTGTGGATTGGAACACGGCGCTGACCGAGTTTGTATCCCGCATGAAGGGGATTCAGGAGCAACACGGACCTCATTCCATTGCCTTTCTCAGCACAGGACAAATCGCCACGGAAGAGATGGCTTTTCTGGGGGCGCTGGCGAAATTCGGAATGGGAATGCTCCACGGTGATGGAAACACGCGCCAATGTATGGCGACAGCCGTGGTCGCGTATAAGCAGGCTTTCGGATTCGATGCCCCCCCCTACACCTACGCGGACTTCGAAGAGTCTGACGTACTCGTCTTTACGGGAGCCAATCCGTGTCTGGCCCATCCCATCATGTGGGAACGCGTGATGCGAAATCGCCGATCGCCTGAGATCGTCGTGATCGATCCCCGCATGACCGAAACCGCGATGTACGCCACACAGCATCTGGCAATCGCACCAAAATCGGATCAGATTCTCTTCTATGGGATTGCGCGAATTCTGATTGAAAACGGCTGGGTCGATCAAGGATTCATTGAGCAATCGACGGAAGGGTATGACCAGTTTGCAAGGTTTGTTGAACCGTTTGAGGTTTCGCGTGTCGCAGCCGAAACGAGATTACGACCC
>NZ_DASWWZ010000192.1:0-37888 GCF_036405755.1 Schlesneria sp. | reverse complement strand
GTCAGCTCCTTCAGCAATGATCATGTTTCCCTGAGCATCGAACTTGATACCGTTGGACATGCCGCTGGGTGAGCGGAAAATGGTGGTCTTCCCCGTCGAGGGATCAAGTTTCCAGATGTAGCCGGCGGCAATCGCCCCCTTCTCATCGCGAGAAATGTGTGAGAAAGTGATCTCGCTGAAATAGACCGTTCCGTCCGGTGCCACACTGACTCCTTCCGTCAGCGCCTTTCCTTCAAAGAGTTTCTCTAACTTGGCGTCGGCGGGGACGATCGGTTCGGCGGCACAGGCTCGCCCGGCAAAATCGCAACGGCCCATAAATAATGTGGCCGCGAAAACGCTTCTGATACAAATCGAGAACAGAACCTGATGGAATCGCATCGGTCTTTCCTTCGGATGTTGAGTCATGTGGAAGTGCGGGCCGGAATCATGGCACTGCCATCCTAGCGTCCGGTAGCGGTTTGCCTCAATTGTCGCTGCGGCTAGAATCCCCGTCGACAAGCAGAATTCTCTTTAGGAAATGACCTACCTCATGTTTGGAATCGGCGCTACACCCTTTGACGTGCGACTTGTGGCATTTGGGATTCCAATTCGTGTTCATCCCACATTCTGGCTGGGAACAATTCTGTTTGGTTCCGAACTGCCAACCAACCAGTTGATCTTCATCTGGGTCTGCACCGCCTTCGTCTCCATCCTGGTTCACGAATTGGGACACGCGCTGACAGCCGAATCGTTCGGTTGGCCCACCGAGATCGTGATGTTCTTCGGTGGCGGGGTAGCCCTCTCCCAGCAAACTCGTCGTTATTCTCTCTGGAAGTCGATCGCCGTTTCGCTCATGGGACCGATCGCAGGATTTCTGCTTCTCGGTGTCTTGATACTGGCCGAAAAGATCATGCACGTGTCGCACCGTGAAGTCCTGTATCATCTGCAATTCGAGCCGCTGCCGGACACCGCGGATTTCTACTTCAAATCGGTTCTCTATTTCCTGTGGATCCAGAACCTGTATTGGGGCCTGTTCAATCTGATCCCTGTGTTGCCGCTGGACGGAGGACATGTGCTGGAATCCCTTTGCATCGCGATGCGATTCCGGGATCCGACCGGTATCGCGCTGAAAGTCGGGGCGGTGGCTTCCGGTATCGCAGCGTATCTCTTCTTTACCAAATTTGATTTTATGCTGCCGGGCATGCTGATGCTCATTCTGTGCATCCAGAGCATCAGTGCACTTCAGTCGCGGCAGTAAAGTGGGGCATGTGCTGGTCTGAATGACGAGGTGGCGCAGCAGGTGCGTGGGGGTAGGTGCTATCGGGCAAAACAGGGTATGCTGCCACGTGATCCTTCCCCTGGTACTCGATGGAGAACCGCTCGTGAGCATGGACATCAGCGACGTCCTCGCGCAATTGAAATCGATGGGTGATGAGGCCCGTCGTGCCCATAACAAGAAGAATGGGGCTCCCGATAATCAATTCGGGGTGAAGCTTGGCGATATTCGAGCGATCGCGAAGAAGATCAAAACTGACCACGAGCTTGGGCTTCAGTTGTGGGAGACCGGAAATGTGGATGCGCAACTTCTCGCGACGCTCATCATGAAGCCCAAGTCAATCTCCATGAGTGAACTCGATCGCCTGACCCGTTCCGTCACCTGTTCGCAAGTGGCCGACTGGCTGAATGCCTATATCGTCCCGGAACATCCCGACAAGGAAAACCTGCGTCTCAAGTGGATGACGGCCAAAGACCCCTGGGCCGCCCGCGCCGGATGGAATCTCACTGCCAGCCGGATCAACAAAAGAACCGCCGACTTCGACCTCACGGCCTTGCTCGACCGAATCGAGAAAGAACTGCCGAAAGCCCGGCCCGAGGTTCAGTGGACGATGAACAACACGTTGGCGGCAATCGGCATTCATCATGCCGATCTTCGCAGTCGTACCATCGCCATCGGTGAAAAAATTGGACTCTACAGCGATTGGCCGGTCTCGAAAGGCTGCACCCCGCCGTACGTTCCCGTCTGGGTTGACTTCATGGTGAAGCGGCAGTTGGCAGGAGAATGACCGGTCCGCGCCGGGATCTCTAAAGGCGTTCCCATCCTCAATTGAGGTTCAGGGTGTCGCAAAGCTTGCTGGTTACCAAAAACTTGCGCAGCCAGTCGATTTGGCTTTTCGGCTCAAGAAACGGCTGACTGCGGAACAGTTCTGCAGATTGCTGCTCGACTGCAGAATCGATGACTTGGGCCGTTGCGTCGGCGGCATCTCGAATCTGCTGAGCCCGAAATGGTACGAACTGAAGCCGATGCGGATCGACATGACCCGCCTCGATGAAGCCCCTTGTCTTCTTGGGACAGCGACAGGGATTGGATGCATTGACCAGTCCACACTGGCGATTCATGAAGTGATAGAGATCGCGGCGTGCACGAGACAGACATTGCCGAAAATTGGCGGGGGTTAATTCCAGAATTTCACCGCCGACCTGATCGCTCACGCCGAAGATTTCTCCCAGAGTGAACACCAGGCGCTGATGTCGATCCAGGCAGAGCAGCATTCCCGTGGTGCACGCCAGCTTCGCCTCTTCGACCAGCAGAGGCACATCCACCGGCACGTTCTCCGGGTCAGGAAGATCCAGATCGGGAACCTCGTTAATCGCAGCTGCATAGCTTGAAAACGTCTGCGTCGGAAGCTCCGCTCCCCGTCGCTTCATGTTCAGGATGTGGTTCGTCGTGATCTGGTAAAGCCACGTCCGAAATCGACTCTTCCCCCGAAAGGTACTCAGGTGCGTCAGAATTTTGATGAGGACTTCCTGTGTTACTTCTTCTGCGTCCTGCGGGTGAAAGACCATCCGCACGGCGATGTTGTAGATCCAGGCCTGATGGAGAAGGACCAGCTTCTCCAGCGACGATCGACTCCCACTTATTGCCTGTTGGATCAGGTCCTCATCGGTCGATTCGTCGACGACTTCCGCAAAAGGATTATGCAAGGTTTTGTTTTCCTGATGGTGAGGAGATCAGATTACGTGGCAGGTCTAAGGCGACCTTGGTTGAGGCTTTGGCCGTTCGAATTCGCTGCCCGACATTGACGCTCAATGAAGTTACTCGACGTGACATCCCTGGTCTGTCATTTCTCGACTGGCCCCTCTTCCTGGGGCAACAGGGGAAACCGGTGGAAGACTGCGGAGGGTTTCACGCGACCCTCATTACTGCACGCCTTCTACGATCACTCCTCGATAAATTGCCCCGCGATGTCTGTGCTTAGCTACCTCCTGGTAGGCGGGACTTTCGTACCATGTCCGCGCCTCCGACATCGATGGAAATTCGGCGATGACGACCCCTTCCACGTCGGGGCCCTCCAGTGATTGATGCGGACCGTACGCTGCGAGAACCTTCAGCGGGACCCCTTCGAGCGTGGTCCCGACCTTACTCCAGTAGGCTTCCAATTCAGACTGATCGAGTGTTTTCTCTCGAGTGAACACGATGTAGGCTGGCATGTCGGTCGTCCTTACAAGAATGGGATGCAGGATTAAGTTGATTGGTCGGGTCACAGACCGCCGGAAGCGGTGATATGCTCTCCCGTCAACCAAGCGGCGTCTTCGGACGCGAGAAAGGCGACGACCCGTGCGATGTCTTCCGGCGTGCCGATACGCCCCAGGGGCGTCATGGCGATAAGTTCTTTTTCGAAGTCGCTTCCGGTTCCGTACATCCCCGCCTGACGCGTTCCTTCACTCAATGTGGCGCCGGGGTTCACTGAGTTTACCCGGATGTTTCTTGAAGCGAGTTCCTTCGCCAGGACTCCCGTCACGGCATCCAGGCCAGCTTTTGCGGCACTGTAGATCACATATCCAGGGATGTACGACGTGGAGGCCCTTGAGCCAATGTTGATGATGCTTCCCCCTTGATCCGTGAACAGACGAAGAGACTCACGAATCGTCAGCAACGGCCCGAGTACGTTCACACTCGTTTGGCGAAGAAATTCTGCGGCGGTCAGCGTCTCGATCGGCATGCTCCGATAGACGCCGGCGTTGTTCACCAGAATATCAAGTCTTCCATAAGCATCCCTCACTTGATCGAACATACGTATGACATCGCTTTCACGAGCGAGATCACACTGAGCCGCCCGTGAACTCCCTCCCTCTCGGGTAATCGCCTGTACGACGGCGTCAGCCCCCTCCTTGTCAGTCGCGTAGTTCACCACGACCGACGCCCCGTGGCGAGGGAGTTCGTTCGCAATTCCCGCACCGATCCCCTTTGACGCACCTGTAACGAGTGCGATTTTTCCGCGTAGCTTCGACATGAATTTGTCCTCCTGCCCACTTCGACACGCGGACAGGAGGACTGTGACAGAAGAATGCTGGATTTTTTAGAGATGATGGGCAGGGTTTCGCATTCCGTGTTGCTGGAGTTCAAACCTACTTCGTCGCAAACTCCAGCTTCGTTTGGCGATTTTGCCATTCATCGAAGTTAGTACGTCCAATGCGCTCCGTCGTTTCAGGAATCAAACCAAGTTGATCGAGGTGTGCGCCGAAGTATCCCGAGTGATCATCCCGAATCACGGTCCGGTTATCGCCGTTACTGAGGAGGTATCGCTCAATAAATTCGGCAATGGAAAGCGATTCGGGGCCTGCCAGATCACAAATTCGATTTGCAGCAGGGCCTGTCGCAATGTCTGCGAGGGTTTCCGCGACATCATTCGCTGCAACCGGCTGCATCGGTGCGCTCGGTAACCGAATCACGCGATCTGCCGTGCTTTGATCGGCGATGGTCCCCAGAAACTCGAAGAACTGTGTGGCTCGCAGAATCGTAAAAGGGATGGGGCTCGATTGGATCAATTTTTCTTGAGCCACTTTGGCCCGCATGTAGGCACTGTCACGGATCCGATCAGCTCCGACGACCGAAAGTGCCACATGGTGAGTGACCCCGGCTCGAGCTTCTGCCGCAAGCAGATTCCGCGTGGAAACAGTGAAGAACTGCATGACATCATCCTCCTCAAACGAGGGGGAGTTTGAAACATCGATGACGACGGTCGCCCCGTTGAGTGCTTCATCGAGTCCTTGACCACTTAGCGTATTCACCCCTGTCGATGGTGACGCAGGCTGTGCGTCATGACCTTGATCACGAAGCAAAGGAATCAGTCTTCTTCCGATGAGGCCGCTGCCTCCCACAACGATAATTTTCATGTCTTTCTCCTGGTTGGAATTCGTTATTGAATTTGAGCCGTCTCCCAGCGGGCAAGTTTGTCCGGGTTGACGGTGATGTAGACGGCCTGAACAGCCTCATCGATTTGCAGGGACAACACCGAGACAATGTTTTCGCTATCCCGAAAGACGAGTCCGGGTTCGCCATTCACCGTGGTAGAGTGAACGTTCTGCATCCACCGTTTGCGGAAGACACCGATCAGGAACCGAGCAACCGGATTGCGGCCTCGAATGACCACTCGTGCGGCTGACACTTTTCCTCCCCCGTCGGAATGGATTTCGGCATTCTCGAATAACATCGCCTCGACAGCTTTGACATCCCCTGTCCGACAGGCGTCGATAAATCGGGTTGCGAGTTCGTCCGCTTTGGCCTGTTTCACGGCGTACCGTTTATTGCCATCCAGTCCCAATCGGCTCCGTGCCCTGCTGACGAGTTGCCGAACTGCGTCCTCGGATTTTCCCAGGACCTCGGCCAGTTCAAAGTACTCGTAGTCGAAAACGACTCTCAACAGAAACGCGGCCCGTTCGTCGGGAGTCAGACGTTCCAGCAGTAGCAGGAAGGCCTGACTTAATGACTCCGCCAGGACCGAGTCCGATTGCTCGAAGCGTGTTGCGACAGGTTCGGGAACCCAGGGTCCGACGTAGGCGCGTCGTTTCCTGTCGCGTAGGCGATCAATGCAAAGATGAGTTGTCGTCCTGATCAGAAACCCTTCGGCCGACGACACGCCCCCTGCTGTTTGATAACGCAGAAAGGCGTCCTGCACGGCGTCCTCGGCATCGGCCACACTTCCGAGCATGCGGTATGCTATCGACATTAACCGCGAACGAAGCTCATTCATTTCAGTCATGCTGTGCCCTCGATCCGCTATTCCGGAATGACCAGATCCTTCGCATCACGCGAGTGGATGACCCATGCCAGAACGCGTGTTTTCGACTTGCCCGGGTTTTTCGAAACGCGGTGCAGACATCCGCCAGGCTCATAGAAAGTCTGACCCGCTTTTAACACTTTGGGCGGCTGGTCGTCGATGGCCCATTCGTACTCCCCTTCCAGGACGTAGCCCAGAACGGGTCCCGGGTGGCGGTGAGCAGCCCCTGCCTGACCCGGCTCGAGAGTGACCTCAGCCGCGGTCCCCTTTGATGCTTTGCCGTCAATTTTTTCCTTGATGTCCCAGGCCGCAAGAGGCCTCACGGTGCCATGCTCACGGCCTTCATGGGTTGCGATCGCATACCCGCTTGCCGTCAAACCGATTCCCAGTACCGTAATCCAGATTTTGCGAACCATGTCATGAATCCTTCCTGAAAGAACTATGGTCTTGTTCAACTGCAACAAGGACGAACGGGCGAGACCATTTGTGACACGGCCTCCAGAATTTTCTGAGAATATTTTCTCTGAAATTCAGGGCCGTTCATCCCAGGGCAATCTCTAAAGATCGCTGCTGGACCACTGAGAACTGATGAGCGTTCCTTCGAGGGTGGACGCCAGCCCTGCTCGCAGGCGTGGGTAAGTTATTGGTCAACCAGCTAAATCACTGGTCACGCTTTAGGACTGATCCAGAATGTGAACATCCCTTCCGCGTGCGAAATGTGGAAAAACAAGGCAATCGTGCAGACAACCTGCGGATTCCAGCGCCCCGTAGCCGACGCGGTACACACTTTGCGAACTGGCAACATCCACGGCCAACGCAGTCTTTCAGTCAGCTTTCGTGAAGGGCAGACGACTGACTGCCAATGTCCTATCAGCCTTGCCTCAGATCTGACTCGTCATTCAGCAGGTGGTGCTTCATTCATTACGAAAGGGAAACAAATGACCGGACGACCTACAGTTCATGACGCGACTTATGATCTTCTGAGAGAGCTGGGACTGACAACCGTGTTTGGCAATCCCGGTTCGACAGAACAATCGTTTCTGCGAGATTTCCCGGACGACTTCACCTATGTGTTAGCACTTCAGGAAGCCTCTGCATTGGCAATGGCGGACGGATTCGCTCAGTCGACCGGTAAGCCGACGTTGGTCAACCTGCACACTGCTGCCGGAACCGGAAACGCCATGGGAAGTCTGGTTGCCGCCTACCGTTCAAATACTCCGCTGATCGTTACCGCCGGCCAGCAGACCCGTGAAATGTCACTGATCGATCCTTACCTCAATAACCCCAACGCGACACTACTGCCTCAGCCATGGGTCAAATGGGCCTTTGAGCCGGCGCGCGCCGAAGATGTCCCCGGGGCTTTCATGCAGGCCTACGCCGTTGCCATGCAGCCCCCTCAAGGACCGGTTTTTATTTCGATTCCGATGGACGATTGGGACAAGCCGGCACTCGGGCCGGCCGCCGTCCGTACGGTGAGCGACCGAGTCGCCCCGGATCCTGCGCGACTGGCTCAATTCGCTGAGAAAATCAACGCCGCGAAACGCCCCATGCTGCTGTACGGGCCTGAGATTGATCGGGCCGGCGCCTGGGCAGCGGGAATCGAATTCGCTGAGAAGTTACAGGTCCCCGTTTACGGCAGCGCACTATCGGACCGCGTGTCGTTTCCCGAGGACCATCCGCTCTATGCGGGACCATTGCCACTCACGATTGCCGACGTTGAGAAGGTGATCGGTCAATACGACCTCGTCGTGGCCATGGGTGCCCAGGTTTTCCGCTACTATCCCTATGTGGCCGGCAACTACCTGCCAGAAGGGGTGGAACTCTTGCAGATCACTTCGGATCCGCACCTGAGTGCTGTTGCACCTGTCGGCGCGAGTCTGGTGGGTGACGTTGGCATCGCTCTAAAGGAGCTGACGTTGCTGGTGGAGGTGGCGGCGGGCCGCGTGCCTCCTCGACCTCTCCTCCGGCAGCGTCGCAAAGAAGGTCACGCCACCGCCCCCCTCACCTCAAACGCGGTGTACGAAGTCTTGAGCGAGGTCAAGCCAGCTAATGCAGTACTGGTGATGGAATCCACCTCGACCCTGCTCGACCAGTTCAACTGGCTACCCACGACACGCCCTTGTAGTTTCTTCGCGACTGGGAGTGGTGGAATCGGCTGGGGTGTGCCCGGAGCAGTTGGCGTGGCGCTGGGGGACCGTGAGAAGGGCGTCAAACGGACCATCGTCGCGACGATCGGTGATGGCTCGTTCCAGTACTCTGTCCAGGCGATCTGGACTGCGGCGCGCCACAAGTTGCCCATCATCTTCGTGGTGTTCCGAAATGGTGAGTACGCGATCCTCAAGTCGTTCGCACTCCTCGAAAAGACCCCGCACGTTCCCGGATTGGATCTTCCGGGGCTGGATATCGCGTCACTGGCAACGGGGTTCGGATGCCGCGGCATCAATGTCGAGACCACGGAAGAACTGGCGAGGGAATTTCGGATGGCTCTTGATGTAGAAGGTCCCACTGTGATTGTCGTCCCCACGAAACCCCAGCTTCCCCACCTGGGTTAGTCGTCAACGTGTCCGCTACTCTCGTTCTGAAACGGGGTTTGAAATATGCCAGGGAACGTGGCGAAGCTCTTGCTGAGTTGTCGGGCTGGGTCAGTGCTGCGACGGAACTGCTTGGCTTGAGCTTCGCCTTCTTAATCTGCTTCCGGTAACTGCGCCGATTCTTCCGTTGATTGGGAGGACAGTCACCAGACGTCGAACAGAGTTCATCCGATCACTCGACTGAACCAGGGCACTCGACTTCAGTTTCCTGGCTCATCATGAAAGGGAGGTTTCCATGCCGATCTACCACTGCACCATCGCCGCTGGAACGCTTTCGAGTGACTTGAAAAGCGCATTGGCCGCGGAAGTCACGCGTATCCATTCGGCGATCAACCACGTCCCCGGTCGCTACGTCAATGTCGTCTTCAATGAACTTGCCGCAGACAATGTCTTCACCGACGGCCAGCCGGCTCAACCACTATTGATTACAGGATGGGTTCGAACCGGGCACCCTGATGGAGAAACCTCCCAGCTGCTGGCGGCCATTGCGGATGCAGCCACCCGCGTCACAGGGTTTCCTGCTTCCCGTATCCTTGTCGTCATCCAGAATAGCCCCGCACGCTTCGCCATCGAAGGAGGACGCACGCTGCCGGAACCAGGGCATGAACACGAGTGGATTGCGGCAGGGGCAACCAAAAATCACTGAATTCGAAGCAGATGCCGATTTTCCTGGGCTTCAGGCAAGCGAATCACCGAACCGGTTCTGCCGTCGGAAATTTCCATTTGCCTTCGAGGATCTCTTTCCGTGGACGGTAGAGGCGGACCATATAGTTCCAGCCTGGTGTGATGGGCAGACAGTTCGGCATCGACCCCTCGCAGCCGCCAAACTGGACAGTGACTGAGCCATCCGCGTTAGTCTTGGCAGTCACGTTGTTGATCGTGTAGGCCTGCTGGTTATTCTCCTCGAAAAAGCCTTCGGCGTTATACACGCTGATCGACCAGAATCCGTCGACGGGAACGTCCTTGATTGTCATTCGATAAACGACTCTACCATCGTTCTCTTTCGGTGTGACATTGAGATAGAACGCGTCTTTGTCGGGATTTCCGCCCCAGGCCATTGCGCTCCCGATGAGGTGCCTTACTGGCTGCACTTCGGCCTTCGTGCCAAACATTCCTCGAGTATCGGAAAGCTGTGAACCGAGCGCGATCAACAGGTCGCGAACGGTCTTCTGACTGGCCTCGTCCCACTCGGTTGTCTTGAACGTACCTTTGCTCGCCTGTTCAACCTTAATGGCATCCTGAAGCTGGGTCGCGGCCTGAATATCAACAGGGTTTGAAGGGTCGGCGAGAATACGTACCGCAGCCAGGACGTAACGGGTCCCCATGCTCTCACGGTTCAGCGTGTAAGATCCCCGCTCGTACGCGACGAAAGGGGTGTAATGGTCCTGATTAATAACCTGCATCGAAAGGAATCGTTTTCCTGCATCCGGGAGCGTGATTTTTACCGAACCAGCGTCCAGATCGAACACGGCTGCAGAGTAGAGCGTGTCGCGATTCATTCGAACGACAGTCTGTTTGTCGATGGGGGTGGGGACACGATTGTGACTGAATTGCCCCAGTGCGTTATACCCCTTAATCGTTGCGGCGAAGTACGCGTCGCTCTCTGCACGGACGAAGTTGTCTACCGTCACTATCGTGCCCGTCACCGCCGTGGTTCCTTCGCCTCCTATACGCTGCAAAGGTGGCTGCTTCCAGCGGCCGGCGAGGGCTTCTTCCTTCGGCCAGTACAAACGGAGAATGGAAAAAAACTCTCCGTCGGGAGCCGGCAGCCAATTGGATTCCTTTTCATTACCCGGTGAGTCGTGCTGCAGGTAGAGGGTCACTCCGCCGTCAGCATCCCGCTTCAGGTCGGGCAGCATCGGTGAATTGATCAGATAACGCTTCAGGGGATTGGCGACAAGCAGGCTCTTCGGCAACGAATACATCGTCAGGGACCAGAACGCATTCACGGGGGGTAACTCGCCGGGAGCAAACCGAAGAGCGTAACGGTGTTTTGAAGCGTCCAACTTGTTCCCGCCGGCATCCACAAAATAGGCCGGGTAAAGTGCCTCTTCCTTCGAGTTTCCATAGATTCCCAGGACGGCGGAGGACATGCGCGACAGGTAATTGTTTTTCAGAAATTCCCGAGTTCCGAAGCCGTCAGCGGCCGTTCGTTCCCCCGTATCGATCTGTTCCTTCTTATACTGAAGAAACTCGTTCCACGCATCGACCATCCCCTGTTGAACACCGTTTCGGATTTCCGGTGAGAGCTTTCCAGAATCGAAGGTTCCACCTGGACCGATTCCCAGTTTACTGAATCGGGCCATCAGTTCCCGTTCGCTTGGATGCGTAGGACAAAGCCCCAGGACAAAGTTCAGTATCTGGAAAAACTCTGGTGACGTTTTTTGAAGCTCGGGTGTCAGCGGCCGGGCAAATTCCAACTTAGTCGCAATCGGAGCCTGCTTGCCGAGATAGGAGGAGAGTGGCTGGACCTTGTACCCCATCTGTACTTTACGGACTTCATCAATGTCGTCCGGTTTGAAGAGTTGCGTTCGATACAGAATCCAGCCAATTTCGGTTTCTGATCGAATGATGGCGTCGATCCCCTCCGGCTTTTCACCGTTCCAGTTGGGGCCGGCGAGCAGGTATCGACCGGGGCCGTTTCCGGTTGAGCGACTGCCGACGTAGGCGAAGTTGAACGTGTAAGCGTCAATGAATTGAAGCGAGTAGTATCGGCCATTGTCCACAGGGGGGACGGTGATCACGAGTGGTTCGGCGCGAAGATCGGTACCCAATTGCGAGTAAGGGGTGTCCGAGTTAGGAGTCTGGATTGCTTTATCCTCGGGTGTATAAACGCGAGTTTCATTATGGAGCTGATTCCAGGGAGCCTTGAGCTCACCACTGTTGCGGTCCACGAAATACGAGTGCAGGACGCGATAGTTGTCCACCAGCGGAAAGCCATAGATGTACGCCTCTTTCGCGATTGCTCGTGCTTCGCCTGGTGTGACTGCGTCGCTCTTCGGCTGTGCTTGAGCGTCCCTTGGGACACAGTGGCATAGCAGGCAGGTTCCCAGAAGTAGGAGAGCAGTCCAGTGAATTCGCGCGCGCATGATGTGGCCCCTTTCCTGCGACGTTGTCATCGAAGGTTCTGTGTCGACTGACAGTTGAGATGTGGATGCGGTGAATTTAAGGGAACAAAGACATGCTCGCTACTGATCGCACGAGCAGAATTTGACTGAGCTTCCGCAGATTCGCAGTTCCTCGTACCCTCCAATTCCCGCTCGATTCACCAGGAAGGTCGAAACGGTCAGCGCTGATCGCAGGTTCCACCTGCTCAATGATGGGAAGGGCCGCATGCTACCAATCGATCTACTGCGTGTCTTATGGTCGGAAACATGGTGGCGATGGGAACGCCCACCCGGCAGTCCGTTCATGCTGAGTGAAATTGCTTGCCACTATTTCAACTTCGTCGAAGCGACGGCCTGGTTGATTTTTGCCGTTCTTGTGTTTCGTCGCTGGGAGATTCACAGGCGCTCGCCAATGGAGGTGCCCTACGCACTTTCTTTTGTCCTCTTCGGAATCTCGGACGTCATTGAAGCATGGATCCTGACCTCATGGCTTCTCTGGTGGAAAGCTGTCAATCTCATCGTTCTGTTTCTACTCAGACGAATGATCATGCGGAACTATCCTGGCTCCCGGTTGTTCTGAATTGGCGCGACCGCGTTACGATATACGCGATCCAGCCGGCCAGAAACGCAATCTCAATGAC
Organism: Schlesneria sp.; assembly: GCF_036405755.1. Taxonomy (NCBI): domain Bacteria; kingdom Pseudomonadati; phylum Planctomycetota; class Planctomycetia; order Planctomycetales; family Planctomycetaceae; genus Schlesneria; species Schlesneria sp. Next base: position 25,511 of record NZ_DASWWZ010000192.1, on the reverse strand, counting down.
GCCGTCGACGAGATAAATCGGAAGAATCACGCTTCGAGTCACGTAGATGAAGTCGATTGCGGCCAGACTGATCGCACTCGCCATCGCGAGGAACACGATTTCCAGAGATTCGCGACGACGCCAGGCCGCCAGAATCAGCACCAGACCGATCGAAGTGATCAGCAATCCAACAGTCATGACGAGCCAGTGGTCGGCCTCCAGCCCTGTTACAAGGTGATCGGTCTTCTCACCGGTGACGAGTTTAAACGTCCGTATACTGATGAGCGGCCAGACGCCGAACACAGCAAAGTAGACTCCTTGTAACCACAATAACACCACCGCAATCGTCGAAGAGGCCGGGCGTTTGTGTTCATCAGTCACGGGGCGGTCCCTCCTGCTGGAAGTGCGGTCGAGGCTTCTCAGAAGCGGCCCCGTGCCTTTGGGGCGTTTTCAGGGAAGATGGAGCTACGGTTCCGCAGATTTGCGGCAACTGTAATGCCACATTCCGTTTATCCGCCTTTCGTGGCACCTTCCTCACAATTCAAGCGGAGGTATCGAGGGGACATGAGTCCTGGGCAGCTTCCCGTTGTCTCCTCAGGGCTCAGCGGTTCAGCCTGTTTACTCCTTCACATACTCGAAAGTTATTCTCTCGACAGTCCCACTGAATTTTGCCGGAGCGTGGTCGTAGTAGTCCTTCGACACTGGCGAGCCATAGTCGACACCAATGTCGAGACAGTCATTCGCGGTAAAGCCGACAGCCGCCGTCTGTGGTACGCGCCCTTGTGCCACCGTCTTGCCATTCACTTTGAGTGTCACATCCATCGGCGAACCGGGGCGAGGAGCCGTCAGTCGGGACTCGACCTCGACCTTCACCTTCCCTGCCGGAAATTTCGCTTCTGACTTGATGCGGGTGCGGTCAATCATGAACAAGTTGTATTCATAGTGCAGGTGACCATTCTTCACGAAACAGGTGAGGCCCCCCGCGAAGCCTCCGATCGAGTAGAGGACTCCCTCGGCGTTTTCTGGCGCATCGACAACCATGACAACATTGCTGGGAAGTGCTCCCAGCTTGGGAGCCGTCGCTTCGGGAATGCGAGTTAAAGGACCGTTGAATGTCCAACTGTGGAAGGGACTCATCGGCAAGTCTTCGGGGTGCATGACCATCGTCCACAAGCCCCCTCCGATCGGCAGGTTTTTGTTTCGAGTCGACTCGACAAGAAACAGGTTCTTCATGTGAGCGACTTTCTCTGGCAGGTCTGCCGCCAGATCGTTGGCTTGAGTCCAGTCTTCCTCCAGATTGTAAAGCTCCCAGACATCCGACTCGGGGGTCCATTCGTCAATTCCTTTCGGCAATCCAGGAGCCCAGGGGGTGCGGGGACCGAACGTACAGGCGTACCAGCCGTCATGGTAGATCCCACGACTCCCCATGATGTCAAAGAACTGGGTCGTCCGCCGCCCCTTCGCCTTCGAATCGGTGAAGGTGTATGCCATGCTGATTCCATCAAACTCATCCTGCGGTACACCATTAACCACCCGGGGTGGAACGATATTGGTCAATTCGTAGATTGTCGGAGCGATATCGATGACATGGTGAAACTGGGGACGGGGTTTGGCATCCGGCGCGATCTTCCTGGGCCACGCCACCGCCAGGGGCTGACGCGTCCCTCCGAAGTGTGCTGCGACCAGCTTCGTCGATTTGTACGGAGTGCTGCCCGCCCATGCCCAGCCAGCATGGTACATGTTGTCCGTTTTCGCCGAGCCGAGTGCATCAAGGCCGCCAAGTTCATCAAGCTCTTTGATATGTTGGGAAACCTCAGTACGAATACCGTTCTGGGCCAGCAATTCGCTGATGGTGCCATTCTGGCCTTCGGCGGACGACCCATTGTCACCCCAGATGTAGAAGATCAGCGTATTGTCGAGCTTCCCTTGCTTTTCGATTTCATCGATCACACGTCCCGCGTTGTAGTCGGCGTGCTCAGCGAATCCGGCAAAGACTTCCATGAGTCTCCGCTGGAATGGTTTCTCGTCGTCGGGGATTGAATCCCACTCGGCGAGGGTCTCGGGCCGCGGCGTGAGCCGGGCGTCCTGCGGAATCCAGCCCAGTTCTTTCTGTCGGGCGAACACTCGCTCACGGTACTTGTCCCAGCCGTCGTCAAATTTTCCTTTGTATTTATCCGCCCACGCCTTCGCGACTTGATGTGGCCCATGTGCTGCACCGGGAGCCCAGTACATGAAGAACGGTTTGTCGGGGGCGAGTGCCTGTTGCTCCTGTAACCACCCAATGGCGTCCTCGGCGATGTCATCCGTGAGGTGGTAGTCCTTTCGGTGCAGTTCGTGAGGGTTAACGACCGTGGTATTCCGCATCAGGTTCGGTTCGTACTGTGATGCTTCGCCAGCCAGAAAGCCGTAGAAGTGCTCGAATCCGTATCCCGTTGGCCAGTTATCAAACGGGCCTTTCGCCGATGTCTGTTGCGCCGGCGTGTTGTGCCATTTGCCCCATGCACCCGTGTTGTAACCGTAGTACCGAAGCACTTCGGCGACGGTCGCCGATGATCGAGGAATCAATCCGCTAAACCCGTCCCAATCATTCGCGAACTCCGCAATCTGACCATTCCCCACGCGAGTGTGATTCCGCCCGCAGAGCAGTGATGCCCGCGTCGGACTGCACATCGCCGTGGAATGAAACCGGTTATAGGAAATTCCCTTTTTTGCCACGCGGCTGAGCGTCGGTGTGTTGACCTCGCCACCGTAAGTGGACGGAGTCCCCGGGCCCACATCGTCGATCAGAATGATCAGAATATTCGGTGCCTCGGCAGAAAGGCGCTTCGGTTCGACTCTCTTTTTATGAAGCGAATCCTGAATCGTCAGGCCGGCGGTAGAAGCAGAGGGAGTCGGTGGAAACGGCAGGACAGATCCGTCCACCTGTGTTTTCGTATCTGATCGTGGGTTGTCTTGCGGCACGTCCTTCGCGTTCAACAGGGCCCCGACAAAGCCGGAGACGCATCCCAACGCAACCACCGTAAGCGCTAACGCTGATCGTCGACTCATCGAATCCTCTCCTGCTTTCACATCCGCCTGGTTTTTCGCGACACTTATACAACGTCACGGCAATTCTGCCGTCAAGTCAGGTGCCCCATTCGTCCATTTCTGTAGTCCAGAATCGCTTGAGTGATTTCCTCTCGCGTATTCATCACAAACGGCCCTTGCCCGACGACCTTTTCACCGATCGGTTCCCCCGTCAATACCAGCAGTCGAGCGCTGGATTCCGCCGCAACTTGAACTTCGCTTCCAGCCCGTTCAAGCTCGGCCAGTTCCACACCGTGGATGGGCTGGCCGTCAATACGGAGAACCCCTGACTGCACAATCATCAGTGAGGTGTGTCCCTCAGGCAGCGATAACTCGGCCTGCTTCGACTCACCCAGTTGTACGTCCCAGACGTTGACCGGGGTAAATGTTTGCGCGGGACCGCGAGTCCCCTGAAAGGTCCCCGCAATCACCCGTACGGTGCCGGCTTCATTCGGCAGCGGGACACGGGGAATCTCTGAATCGACCAGGCCCTGATACTTCGGGTGAGACATCTTGTCCTGCGCGGGAAGGTTAAGCCAGAGCTGAACCATCTCCAGTGTACCACCCTCGCGCGTAAACCGCTCACTGTGAAACTCTTCATGGACAACGCCCGCGGCGGCAGTCATCCACTGCACGTCCCCTGCCTGAATTACCCCCTGGCTGCCCGACGAATCGCGGTGAGCCAGTTCCCCCTGGTAGACGATCGTAATGGTTTCAAATCCACGATGCGGATGCTCCCCGACACCACGAGGGGCTTCAGCCGGCCCGAAGTGGTGCGGTCCGGCGTAATCAAGCAACAGGAAGGGATCGAACCGGTTGCCCTCGGCATAAGAAAACAGACTCCGAACAGGAAATCCGTCACCAACCCAGTGCGGGTGCACACCGGAAATAATTTGACGTAGCGCTTTCATATTTGCCGCGTTCCTTTCCCTGGGGCGGTCGTTTCAGACGTCGAGACGGGGATCAGGTGAAATGGGTGAGAGTCAACGATGTCGCGGAACGAAGTCTCCTCGACGTGGAGACAGGATTGAACACTCAGGCAAGACTGGTTGCGAATGGCGGCCAGACCGTGCAGGAAAGCCCGCGACCTGAAGTGAAAGTTCCGCGTTCAGGAATATACCGATCGGATCACTCAATACACACCCTACGCCATGGTACACGTGAAAGGTTCCTGTCAGCAGTTCGGCTCCAGTGGACTCGTGCCTGCCCCACGACTTACGGTAGACACGAAAACCGCAATTCAGATCTGGCGGATTGCTCACGTAAAGACGAGAACGGACTGGTGAGCCTCTCGATCACGACCTGTGGCAGGCTTTTGCGCAGGTGAACTTGAAATCGCTGCGGGAACTGTATCGTATCATCAGTCTCAAGCCGTTTCTCTCGACCTGTAGATCAGGGGGATCTTGAGTTCGTCCGACGCGGTTTGAATAGTGTGGTATTTTCGAGTTGTTCCCCGGAGGAAGTCATGGCGAAATTTGTCTACGGAATGAACCAGTCCCTGGACGGCTACGTCGACCACATGAAAATGCAAACCGGTCCCGTGCTTTTTCGTCACTGGGTAGAGCACGTTCGAGGTCTGACCGGAAGTGTCTATGGTCGGCATGTCTATGAACTGATGCGGTATTGGGACGAAGACCGGTCAGAGTGGAATTCTGATCAACAGGAATTCGCTGACGTCTGGCGCAGGCAACCGAAGTGGGTGGTCTCGCGTACGTTGAAGTCCGTCGGTCCCAATGCCACGCTCGTCTCAGATGACCTCGAGGCCTTCATGAGCGATCTCAAAGCTCGACATTCCGGCGAAATCTCTGTCTCTGGACCGAATCTGGCCCAGAGCCTCACTGAACTCGGCCTGATCGACGAGTATCGCCTCTACTTGCACCCTGTTGTACTCGGTAACGGCAAACCCTTCTTTGCAGGACCGCGTCCACCGCTCCGCTTCGTCACATGTGAAGAAATGGGCGACGGCACGATCAGACTGACGTATGTTCCCGCTTAGTGTTGTCCCGTACTGAAGCGACGTCGAAGATCAGGCCGCCGTGGCAGGTCGGACCGACTGCGGTGATTTTCGTTCGCGAGGATCGCATCAACTTTCCATGGTGATCTCGATGATTTTTCCCGACTCATCGAAACTGACGCAGACGGCGTAGTCTGTCACTTCGCCCGGAAGTGTGAAATCAAACATATCGATCTCATCGTCTCCGCCCCAATGCGACCGGAGAACCAAAGCTTCCAGGATCTGCTGAGCGTTTGGTCGCGTCGTCGAAAAATGAGATGTCCAGTACGAGGGATCCAATTCTTCCAGATGATGCGACACGAACAGGGTCGCTCCGAACTCATCGTCGGCTGTACCGTAGGCGCGGTGGATGGCGGTACGTGCTGCAGATTCGCGTCTCTTGATTTCGTTCTGATGAGCGGCCATAGCGGATCATGTCTCCCGATCAAAAAGATTGATGGTCAACCGACAGGACAACAGCGAGAATCAGAATCGTTTCCTGCTCAACATAAACTCTACTCAAGTCAATGCGTCTGCAATATGCAACTGCACGCCGACGGCGGTCTCAAAAATCGAGTTCTCTGTGCTCTGCAATTGTCTCGACGCGTGCCTCAAATTGTCCCGTCATGTTCCGCAGTTCGGCGTTTCAATTGTGCCGCCACCCAATGCCAGGCGACGCCGCCGGTGATCAGTGCCAAACCGACCAGCCAAATGCGGAGCTCAACCCAGAAGGCGAGGAAGAGGCATGACAATAGTCCCAGCCAGGAAATCCAACGAGGATACAATCGCTCGTCTTCCGTCATTCGAATTGCAGCGAGATTGGTAATGGCATAGTAAATCAGCACCGTGAAGGCGCTGAACGACCAGGTTGTTTTGACATTACCAGTTAGTACCAGAGCTGCAATCAGCACGCTGACAAGAATCACGGCGGGATAGGGTGTCGCCTCGAGGAGGCTGACACGGGCGAAGAACGAGGGAAGATCCTTCCTCCGCCCCATGGCGAGGACAACGCGTGACAATCCCAGAACCAGGTTCAGCAAGACCCCGAACATGGCCGTGACGGCTCCGGTGGCTACGACCAGGGAAGCATAAGGAGCGTCGAATTGTCGAGCGATGTTCTCCAGGGGAGCGGCATTGGATGTTCCGGCCGCGGCCAATCGGTCGACTCCGACGGAGGCGATACTCACCCAACCCACGGCCAGATACAGTCCCATCGATACCAGAAGCGTAACGACGATAGCCCGCGGAATCGTGCGGCGGGGCTCGTACACTTCCTCGGACAATGTCGCGATTCTTCCATAGCCGGTGTAGGCCACGAACATCAATGCGCATGACTGCAGAAACCCGGAGACGGGGGACGCAGTGTCGGACAACGGTGAAAAAAAGGGAGTCAGGTGAGTCATTCCTGACGCCAAAGCAGACGGCACCCCGGCAATCACAAAGTAAATCAGGGAAATCAACGTCACCGAGACAATTGCGATGTTTGAGATGCTCGATCGGCGAATGCCGCTCAGGACGAGAGCGGTCACGACAGTCACCACTCCCAACGCGAGTGGAACCAGCCAGGTGGATTCGTTCTGACCAAGTGCATGAAGGACATAGCCAGAGAATCCCAACGCCGCTGTCGCCGCCGAGGCGGTCTTGGCGCAGAGAAACATCCAGCCGGCAATAAAACCGAGGCTCGGATGCAGCCAGCGATAGCCATATTCGTAAGTTCCGCCGCTCACCGGGTGATTGGCTGCGAGCTGAGCGCTACTGAGGCCATTGCAGGCCGCGACCAACGCTGCGATCGCAATCGACAAGATGAAGGCGGGACCCGCAACACCGGCGGCGATCCCGATACTCACGAAGATTCCCGTACCAATAATCGAACCTAGGCCCATCATAGTGGCCCCGAGAACGCCCACTTCTCGTTTCAGTTGCGGGTGTGATCCTGCGGACGATGTGTTGGCCGAGAGATCTGGGATGGATTCATTCATGCACGTTCCCCGCGCGGACCGCTGCGACGAAGCTGCCGATGCACCCTGTGCCAGTCACAATGCCTCAGCCTCATCGCGGGTAGCGGGACGAAACATACCATAGTCGACAAGCCGAGCATTTCAACTTCGCAGACTCGAACAGTTCAAAGCGGGCGACCGGATTCCGCTTCACGAGCACGAGGGGCAAGCTTGAAGCGAGCGACAAGGGAACAGGATGTGAGGACTGCTGATGCTTGCTCGCAGATGTATCTGGAAACGCGTCGTTTGATCCATTGGAACTTGATACCTGTGGCCTGCTTTCTCCGTTCTGCTGCCGTCGAGAGTTTGCTCCCCACTAAACGAGTACGGGACGCGATGGAACTGCGCCTGACAAAACAAGGGAATGTCGTTGCCCCCGCTCGATTGACATCGCATAAAAGTTTTTTAGGATATGTTCAAACACTGTTCGAACAAAATTCTTATTGTGGTGGCAAGAGTGCGAATATCACGAGTTGAGGCGCTGCGGATCAGGCAGCCGGACTTTGAATCGTTCGAATGGTGGTGTACCAGTTCGCTCGATCTGCTCTATGACGAGGGGAAGAGCAACAGGGAGCGTGGCGCGGGGGTGTTCAATGTCCCTATTGATCTGCGACGTGATCCCGTCTTCCACGTTCTCGTGCGCGTCACGACCGATGACGGCCTGTATGGTCTCGGCGCGATCGGACTCGGTTCGCAGGCGATGGCGGATGCGGTAGAGCAACTGCTCGCCCCGCTCATCATTGGTCGAAATCCATTCGATACCGAGCTCAACTGGGAGCTGATGTATCGATCAACCCTGAACATCGGCCGCAAGGGCCTGATTCTCGAGGCCATCAGCGGTATTGATATCGCGATTTGGGACATCCTCGGTAAAGCCATGGGGCAGCCGGTCTACAACCTGCTCGGTGGTAAAACGCGGGAACGGATCCGCGCTTACGCGAGTGCGCTCTACGCCGACAAGAATTTGGATCGGCTGGCGAGTTCCGCTCGCCAATATGTTGATGCCGGATTTACGGCAATGAAGATGCGGTTCGGGTATGGCCCTCAAGACGGTCGACCAGGCATGAGAAAGAATGCCGAACTGGTCCGCACCATTCGCGATGCGATTGGCGACGACATCGATCTGATGGGGGACGCCTACATGGGTTGGACGACTCAGTATGCGATCGAAATGATCCGCATGCTGGAGGATTACCATCTCGCCTGGATTGAAGAGCCGATTTCCCCGGATGATCTCGATGGGTATGCTCGGATTCGCAACTCAACGACCACGGCGATCGCTGGTGGTGAGCACGAGTTTACTCGTTACGGGTTCAAGGAACTGATCACGCGCGGTTGCGTCGATTACGTTCAGCTCGACGTGAATCGAGTTGGCGGTGTGACGGAGGCCAGAAAAGTCTGGGCTCTGGCTGCGGCCTACGCGTTGCCGGTCGTGCCTCATTCGCAGAATTACCACAACCAGCATCTGATCATGTCGCACGTCAATTCACCTCTGTCGGAATACCTGCCCCCCGACTTCCGTGATGGCGACACGTTTCTGTCCGAGCTGTTCGTCGGAGATGCGGTTGCCCACGACGGGCACATTACCTTGTCTGATCAGCCCGGCATGGGTGTGGAACTCAATGAAGCAGCGATTGCCGAATTTCTGCTCAAGTAAAAAGGATCTCCGTTCGTGAGTGATAAATTCCATGGCATCTATCCGATGCTGTTGCCATTCTATCTGCCTGACGATCGTGTCGATCTTGAGATCATGCGACGAGAAGTGGAATTGGTTGTGGCTTGTGGCTGCCACGGTCTCGGTGTGATGGGATTAGGGACCGAAGTCAACAAGTTGTCGACCGCGGAACGGCTTGAGACACTGGCCGCTGTGGCGGAGTCTCTCGGCGGCCGATTGCCACTTTCCGTCACCATCGGTGAGAACACCGTGCGCGGTCAGATCGAATTCGGACGCTACGCTGCCGAGTTGGGCGCGTCCTGGCTGATCCTTCAACCCCCGCCTGTCAGTGACGTGTCTGAACTGGAATTGCTGCGATTCTTCGGTGCCGTCGCGGACGCCGTTCCCCTCCCAATCGCTGTACAGAATGCGGCGATCTACCTGGGGATCCAGTTAACTCCAGCCGGGCTGGTATCACTTCATCGCCAACATCCGAATGTCACGGTACTGAAGACGGAAGACACTCCCGAGGTCACTTCGCGACTCATGAACGAGACCAACGGTGTCTTCCAATTGTTCGTTGGGCGTGCTGGACTCGACATGATCGACCAACTGCGAGCCGGTGCTGTCGGGATCATTCCAGGCATGGAAACGGTCGATCGTACGTCCCGTATCTATGACCATTTCCGTGCGGGACGCGAAGCGGAAGCGACGACGGTCTACAACGAAATCCTGCCGACGCTGGTGTACCTTGAGAAATCGATTAACCATTTCGTGACGGCATCGCGTGAGATCCTGGCGCGGCGCTGGTCACTCGATCAACAGCCTGTGCGGCATCGGCTGGCTCGTCAAATCGATGCCTTTGGCCATCAGATGATCAGTCGCTGTGCGACTTCGATGGGCCTGCTCGCCCCTCCCCCTCGTTAAGGTACCATCATGCGACGGCGTTGCTACTCGTTGCTGAAATTTCGGCTCATTACCTGCATCGTAGCGGTATTCGCTCTCAGCCGCTCTGGGCTGTCGGCAGAGAACGAACAGGTCAGGTGGACTCCCGACATTGTTTTCGCCACGGTGGCTGACGAACCACTGAAGCTAAATCTCGCGCGACCTGCCTCAGGGGACGGCCCCTTTCCTGTCATCGTCTGCATTCACGGAGGGGGATTCTCCGGAGGACGCCGTGAGGACTATGACGACCTTTGTCGAAAGTTTGCGGCACGCGGTTTCGCTGCAGCAACGATCGACTATCGGTTGTCACCAAAGCATCGCTGGCCAGCGCATATTTATGACTGCAAAGCCTCAATTCGCTGGTTACGCGCTCATGCGGCTGAATATCGACTCGATCCAGACAAAATTGGAGCGATGGGAAGTTCGGCGGGGGGGCATCTGTCTCAGTTCCTGGCGGTTACCAATGACGTTCAGGAGTTCGTCGGCGATCACACACATCTGGATCAGTCGAGCAAGGTGAATTGCGTCGCAGCGTGGGCGCAGGCGAGTGATTTCACTCGTGAATACGGCGTCTGGAAGGAAGCGCCCGAAGCATTCAAAGGTTTTCTAGGAGCGGACCTGACCGCTCAGACGAGACGACTGCATGTGCGTGCCAGTCCGCTGTTCTGGGTCACTCCCAACGCAGCGCCAACGCTGCTGGTCCATGGGACAGCGGATCAGGACGTGTTGTTCGTACAGTCTGTCTGGATCCACGAGCGTCTGTTGTCGGCCGAGGTCGAGACACACTTGGTTCCCATCGAAGGAGGCGGACACGGACTGACAGGGGCCCATTTGCATCAGGCCGAACAGGCGACGTTCGAGTTTTTCGAACAGCAGTTTCAATTGAAGAAATAGCGATCGGGAGGTTGTAGATGACAAGTAAATTTCCGGTCGAAGCGTTGACCAAATCTCGGCAGGCATTTTTGGATCTGCGCGAACAGATTCTGGACGGTCGGATTCCGGCGGGAACCCATTTGACCTTGCGACCGATCGCCAAATCGCTGGGTGTGACGGTCGCCGCGGTCTCGGAAGCCGTGCGCGAGCTAGCTCACGAACAACTCGTCGACTTCGAGCCGAACTACGGCGCACGCGTGAAACGGTTCGATGCGGAAACCGTCAGAAGTCAGCACGTTCTACGCATAGCCATTGAATGTGAGGCCATTCGGCGTTGTACGGTCCAGATTGGAAGCCGCAAGCTCGACGAGCTGCAGGCGATGGCAGAGGAAGTCGATCGGCTGGTGGATGTGGAAGAGAACCTCACAGAAGCTCGTCAGAAGGACCTGCTATTTCATCTGCAGATTGCAGAAAACTCGGGGATTCCTTCTCTGCCAATCGCGCTCAAGTCATGTCATCTCGTACGGTTGCTCGCGATTGACGAAGCACAGGACGACGCTCTGCCCATCCCTAACCGCACGCACGCGGAATTGGTGGAAGCAATTCGTTCTCACGATGTCGATGCAGCCGAAGCAGCAATGCGTGATCATTGCGAGCGGTCCCTGCAACTGCAGTTGCGAAAAACGTTCGGAACGATCGGACAGTAATCCCAGCTTCGCTGTGGAGGCGTTACATGAAGTGCATTACCCCTTACATCATTATCTTACTTGCGGCGATCAGTGGTGCCTCTGTTCGCGGAGAAGAGTCAATCGGCGAGCCGGGCCAGGACCAGGCGGGTATTCGATTCTTCGAAACAAAAGTTCGGCCTTTGCTCGTTGAGCATTGCTACGAGTGTCATGGTCCGGATTCTGGCAAGGGAGAAGCGGACCTGCGGGTCGATTCTCTGGAAGGCCTACTGAAGGGGGGGCTATCAGGCCCCGCATTGACGCGAGGTGAGCCGTCGCAAAGTTTGCTGATGTTTGCGGTGAAGCACGACGGCGCCGTGGCAATGCCTCCGAAGAAGAAACTGCCACAGGCCGAGATCGATGCTCTCGGAGCGTGGATCAAAATGGGAGCCCCCTGGCCGGGATCAACGCAAATTGTTGCTGCCGCCACAGCCAAGGACTCACCGAACCAGTGGGATGAAGAGGCTCGCCAGTTCTGGGCGTTTCAGCCGATTCGAGCAGTCGAGCCGCCCGACGTACATGATGCGGAATGGTCAGCCTCTCCGATTGATCGATTCGTCCTGGCACGACTCAATGCTGCGGGGCTAAAGCCTGTCGAAGCTGCTGACAAAAACACGCTGCTGCGCCGAGTCACTCTCGACCTGTTGGGCGTCCCCCCGACCCCTGCGGAAGTCGATGCGTTTCTCAATGATCATCGACCTGATGCATTCGAGCACGTGGTGAACCGGCTGCTGGAGTCTCCCTTGTATGGGGAGCGTTGGGGACGCCACTGGCTGGATGTCGCGCGTTACGCTGACAGTAACGGAATGGACGACAACCTCGCTTATTCCGATGCCTGGCGATATCGAGACTATGTCATTACTTCGTTGAACACGGACAAGCCTTTCAATCGTTTCATTCACGAGCAATTAGCCGGAGACATTCTGGCCGGCAGTGATCCGGAGAGGCGTGACGAATTAGTGGTCGCGACCGGGTTTCTGACGATCGGTCCCAAAATGCTGGCTGAGGACGATCCTGTCAAACAGCAACTCGACATTGTCGACGAACAACTCGATACCACCTGCCGTGTCTTGATGGGACTGACAATGGGGTGTGCACGTTGTCACGACCATAAATATGATCCGCTTTCGCTGAGCGACTATTATTCCCTGGCCGGGATCTTCAGCAGTACTAAGACGATGATCACATTCCGCGTCGATTCCAAATGGAATACCACGGGACTAGGTAGTGTAGAAGCGGCGCTGCGATTGGAAGATTTAGAGCAGATTGCTGATCGCCATGACAATGCGCTTGTGAATGGTAATACGCTCGTGATGACTCCGGAAGAGCGAACGGCACATGCCAACCTACTCGATAAGGTGTGGAAAGAATATGCCCTCATTCCCAAAGCGATGGCCGTCACGGAAGGAGAGATCGGTGACCTTGAAATCCGTTTACGAGGAAATCATCTGACACGCGGCGCCGCGGCCCCACGCCGCTTTCCATCGATTTTTGCCAGCGATGAAACACTTCCGATCACCGCATCAGCGAGCGGACGCTGGGAACTCGCGAAATGGCTGACGAGCGACAGTCACCCCCTTCCCGCTCGCGTCCTGGTCAATCGCGTCTGGCGCTGGCATTTCGGACAGGGCTTGGTCCGCACCGTTGATAACTTCGGCAAGCTGGGCGAGACCCCGAGTCATCCCGAGCTACTCGACTTTCTTTCACGCCAGTTCATCGCAGAGGGCTGGTCGTTAAAGAAATTACATCGTCACATACTACTGTCGAAGACCTGGCAGATGAGCACCGCCAGGAATGAGCAAGCAGCTCAGCTCGATCCCGATAATCGACTGTTGTGGCATCGATCGCGACAGCGAATGGAAGCGGAAGTGCTGCGTGATTCGCTGCTGTCGGTGAGTGGGTTACTTGACCCTGGCATGGGGGGACCGGCCATGGAATCAACGCCATTCCAGAATCTGTCTCTCGGGGGACTTGTCCGAAAGCCTGAACTTTACCAATCGACTCGTCGCAGCGTTTATCTCCCGGTGTTGCGGGGAGCTGTTTATGACGTATTCCAGGCGTTTGATTACCCGGACCCTGCAATCCTGAACGGAGATCGGGCGACGACAACCGTCGCATCACAGGCCCTTTTCATGATGAATGGGGAACTCGTACATCAGGCGGCCCGGAAGCTGGGCGAAACCATTACCGCGGAACCCCTGCCATCCGATCGCGATCGTTTGCAGCAGCTCTGCCAGCGACTGTTCTGCCGTGCTGCGGATGATGACGAGCTAGAGCAATGGTCCCAGTTTTTGACACAGTATCAATTAGCTGGCTCTCTACGGACGGAATCCGAAGCAGACCGGCGCAAGCTTGCTTGGGAAGGGCTCTGTCGTGCACTGCTCTCCTCCAATGAATTTATCTACATCAATTAAACAGAACCTCATTCTCAAACTTACCCGCTGAACCGAGAGGCATGTCACCGCGACCGCTGCTTGACAGGCTGCTGAAAACGATGATGAACTCTCGGGCAATCCCAAAGTCTCTGCTCAATTCAAAACTCTCGCGCGTCTTCGGAGATGCATTGGCTGACATAGCAAGAGTCACGGAGAACCAGACATGAAGCCTCAACCTCGTTCAATACCTTGCCAGCCTGTCTGGTCACGACGTGATCTGTTGTCTGGCATGGGAGCTGGATTTGGCAGTCTGGCTCTCTCTGCCATGCTGGCCGAAAAGGGATCTGGTTCGGAGGCCCCACTTGCGCCGAAAGAATCTCATTTCACCCCACGCGTCAAACGGGTGATTATACTGTTCATGTTTGGCGGGCCATCGCATCTGGATACGTTCGACTACAAGCCGTTCCTCACCCGAGACAGTGGAAAGCCGTTGCCCGCCGAGAGTCGCCCCCGCGTCGTCTCATTCCCCAATCGCATGGGAAATCTCGTTGGCACGCCGTTCGACTTCAAACGTCACGGTCAAAGCGGGATTTGGATGAGTTCCCTGTTCTCCGAACTGCCGCGTCACGCCGACGACTTGTGCATGATTAATTCGATGTACTGTTCCAATTCCCGTCATGGAGGTGCCGTGCTGGAATGGCATACGGGAACCGACACCTTTGTTCGCCCCAGTATGGGATCGTGGATCGCGTACGGATTGGGAACAGAAAACCAGAACTTCCCCGGTTACGTCACGATCTGCCAAGATCTCTCGCAAGGTGGGGCGAACAATTTTGGATCGGCGTTTCTTCCTGCCGCGTACCAGGGCACCCCGCTGGGATACTACGGATTGAAGCCGCAGGAAGCCCAGATTCCCTTTATCGGTGACGGAAAGGCTCGCCGCGATCTGCAAAGGATGGAGATCGAACTCATCGCCGCCATGGACCATCGCCAGGCTTTGACGCGTGGACCTGACAGCGATCTGGATGCGCGTATTGCTTCCTTTGAACTCGCTTACCGATTGCAGACCGAAGCACCCGAAATGCAGGATCTGACAAAGGAATCAAAAGCGACGCACGCACTGTACGGACTCGAGGATCCCGCGACGGCCGAGTTCGGCACGCAATGTTTACTCGCCCGGCGATTCGCTGAACGCGGCGTCCGCTTTGTGCAATGCAACCTGAGCGGCTGGGACGCTCATAGTCGGCTCAAGGAAGATCATACTCACTTGACGCACGCCATCGACAAACCGATTGCGGGGTTGTTGACGGACCTGAAACAGCGTGGGCTTTGGGACGATACGCTTGTCATCTGGGGGGGAGAATTTGGCCGTACCCCCACCTGCGAAGGCGCTGACGGTCGTGACCATAACCCGCACGGCTACACCATGTGGTTGGCGGGTGGCGGTGTCAAAGCGGGGCTGACCGGGGGGAAAACGGACGACTATGGATACTTCGCCACGGAGGACAAGGTTCATGTGCATGACCTCCACGCCACGATCCTGCACCTGCTTGGCCTCGATCATAAACGTTTGACCTATCGCTATGCCGGCCGTGATTTCCGGCTGACGGATGTGCACGGTGAGATCGTCGATGGAATCCTCGCCTGATGTCGCAACCCAACAGAGGCGATGGGTAGCGGGATGCTGAGTCTTGTCCATGCCTCCGAGTCCTGACGGTCATGAATCCTCCACGGTACCCCCCCCTTCTGACTTTTGAATTCCTCACTAAGAGAGACAACGAATGTCCGATCCAACGCGTCGTGAGTTCCTCGCCGTTGCGAGCAGTGTCCTGGCGTCAGCCGGCTTGAACGCAACAGAGCGAAATGCCGCTCAGGCGGCCTCGCAGCCAAAACGTGAAGCCGAATCGAAAGCGATTCCGCCACATCGAGCACAGATCGTGGACGGGGTTCATGCCTATACGGACAAAGTGAATGTTGCTGCGGGCGAAATCATCCGCTTCCAAGTGAGCAGTTCTTATCCCTATGAATTGCAGGTCTGTCGCTTGGGGACGGATGTTGATAGCCCGTCCCGTGATCAGGTGCTTCACAGCTTCGGTTCGTCTCCTGCAGCCGTGCAGGCGATCCATACCGGATCTTATCTCGCGGTCGAGAAACCGCTGGATGCCAAAACAGAGTTGTCGGAATTCGCGATCGAACTGTGGACCAAGCGGTGGCGAACCCTGGAGCGGCAGGCAATCGTCAGCCAGTTCGACGACGCAGATGCCTGCGGGTTTGCACTGTTCGTCAACGAAGATGGCTCACTGGGGTTTTATCTGGGCGATGGTGGTGTCTACGACGAGAAAAAACTTCATACGACCCCGCCTGATCAACTCAAGATGGTCATTAACCCTGAAGGACTGAAAACCTATCCCGACAACACACCCAGTTCGGTGCTCGAAAACAAATGGCATCACGTTGTCGCCCAGTACGATGGCAAGACAAAGCAGGTTTGGGTCGATGGTGTGAAAGTCGGTGAGTGGCAGCACTCGGGGCCGTTCCGTCCGGGAACGGCACCGCTACGGGTCGGTGCCTCAGGCCAGAACGGGCGCGCGGCCGCCCTGCTCGATGCCGACATCGCGATGCCCGCACTCTATCGAAAGTCACTTACCGCTGCTGAGATTGCGTCGCGCATGGCAACGCAGGGATTGAAGGCTCCAACCGACCCGGAACTGCTGGCGTCTTGGCGGTTAGACGAAGAACGTGGCGATCTCGTCGCGGATTCGAGTGGCCACGGACGAAATGCTCGCATCGTCAATCTTGGAACGTGGATGATTGGCGGCCCCAGCTTCAATGCGGCCGTCGAGCGATTCGGAACTTATGATCCCTTCAAAGATCCCAAGCGAGGCCATGGCCTCAGATTGTCGTCCGACGACCTGTTCGACTGCCGATGGGATGTGTCGCATGAGTATCGCATACCGGCAACAGCGCGCTCGGGGATGTATGTCGGACGGATCCGCTTTCAGTTGGACGGCGAAGAGCGGCTCTATCATACCATCTTCATCGTGAACAAGGCTGCCTCGCGCGCGAAAGCCCCAATCGCGCTCATCTGCGCAACGAACAGTTGGAAGGCCTATTCAGCCACGTCATTCAGCCCCAGTTGGAAGGGATTGAAGAAGTCGATCGGCAATAATGGGTTTGCAAACAGTGAAGGTGATCCTCCAGCCTATTGCTTCTATCGGCCTCATCGTGCTGGACAGGGAACCTATCAACTCGGCTTCCGCATGCCCTGGCCGGTCGTCGGTCCGTATGTCTTGATGGGGCCCGAAGAATGGGACTATAGCCATCTGAGTCGGCAGGACCGATTTACTCAGGTCTGGCTGGAAACGCAGGGCTACTCGTACGACGTCTTGACGGATGCCGAACTGCATCTCGATCCGAATCTGCTCGACGGATATCAGGCGGTCTTCGTCGTCGGGCACAGTGAATACTGGTCGTTCGAAGCCATGAACGCGATGGGACGTTATCTTGATCGGGGCGGCAACGCCGTTGTCTTGTCCGGGAATACCGCCTTCTGGCGCGTCTCGTTCAACGAAGATGCGACTGTCATGGAGTGTCGTAAGTGTGACGCACCGGGCTCAGCGATCCCGGCCGAACGACGGGGCGAGCTCTGGCACAGTCATGACGGCCAGCGTGGCGGCATGTCACGAGAATGTGGCTTCCCGGCGTGGCGTCTGTTCGGTCTGGAATATTTCTCGCTTGAGGGGGTTGGCTGGCCCGGCGTCGGCCCGTATGTCGTCCGAAATCCTGACCATTTCCTCTTCAAGGGACCCAAACCCCTGAACCTGAAGTCCGGAGACACGTTCGGCGGTACACCTGGCAAGCCGTTCCCCCAACCGATCGGTCACGAAGGGGACGTGCGAGTTTCAACGATGGCCAAATACCTGGTCGAAGCAGCACCCCCCGGCGGCACTCAACCCACAGAAGATCCCGCGGGAATGACGTTGCTTGCGGATGGCTACGCCGATCCGAAAAAAATTGCATTTGCCTGGGACTACTTCCAACGACTTGTGATGCCCGACAAACTGCCTCCGCTCACCGCGGCCGCCGAAATGATTTTGTGGAACCGACCCGGTGGAGGCAACGTCTTTCATTCCGGCTCCATCAATTCCGGCTCAACACTTGCAAGCGACCCGAGTTGGTCGAACTTGATGCACAATGTGCTGAGTCACTTTGGCTGCCAGCCTGAGCAACGAGCATGATTGCGGATCATCGCGGCAGATTGGATCTGTCGCGCCGAACCTTCGAATGGAGTGCCGCAGAATTTGCCATTAACCTTATGTCGCGCCCGTTCCGGCTTATCAGGCCGCGACGGGTGACGACCATTGGACTGTAACCTTGACAGAATCCACTGCGACGAATGATGGTCTGCGTCGAACAGTTCCACTGCTCATGCTGGTTGTCGCCTGCGGACACTTCAATCGCATCAGCATTTCTGTCATCGGCAGCGAACGGCTGATTCCCCTATATGGGCTCACCCCGGAAAGGATGGGGTTGGTCTATTCTGCGTTCCTGCTTTCTTACACACTGGCAATGTTGCCTGGTGGCTGGTTAATCGATCGATACGGGGCTCGCGCCGCCCTGATATTCTGGGGCTTCGGCTCCGTCGTCTTCGTTGGACTGAATGCCGCAGCGTCTGCTCTGCAAAGCGACGCACTCGCTCTTTGGACGAGTCTCGTTGTGATCCGTTCAGCCCTTGGAATCTTCAATGCTCCTCTACATCCCGCGTCCGCAGCGATGGTGTGTGAACGTGTCGCCCCCCGATCTCGGGCTTTCGCCAACGGGCTGGTCACCTTCGGGGCGATCATTGGGATCGCATCGACCTACCGTGTGATGGGATCGATGATTGACAACTTCGATTGGTCAACGGCCCTCATTATCTCGAGCGTTGTCACGCTGATTGTGACACTCATCTGGACACTGAGCACACGTCCGAACACGAACGCCGATGTTCATCGGGCAGTGACGAAGCGTCCGACCATGTCGCTTGGGGAGATCTCCCCGGTCCTGCTGCAGCGCAGCGTCATCTGTATCGCACTGAGCTACGGAGCGTACGGCTACTTCCAATATCTGTTCTTCTATTGGATTCAATACTTCTTCGAGACGATTCAACATTTGGACAAGTCTGTTGCTCGCGACTATTCGACGATCATTACGGGTGCTATGGGTCTCGGCATGGTCTGCGGTGGCTGGTTGACAGACCTGGTTCCGCAATCGCTTTCGCCACGGCTCAGGCGAGCCATCGTTCCCGTCATCGGTATGATTGCCAGCGGGGCCGTATTCGAATTGGGCCTCATCACCTCCGATCCTCAACTCACTTTTATCTCACTGGCGATCGCTTCCGCCTTGATCGGAGCCTGCGAAGGCCCGTTCTGGACAACCTCCGTGGAATTGGGCGGTCGTTATGGCGGTATCACTGGCAGCCTGATGAATACCGTCGGAAACCTGGGGGGAACAATCTCGCCCTATATCACTCCTTGGCTGGGAGCCCTGTTCGCTGCACGTTACGGAGAAGTTCTTGGCTGGAAACTGAGCCTGGCCGTTGCCGGCGCCATCGTCATCGTTGGTGCCCTGCTCTGGTGGGGAATCGACCCCGTCGCCCAAACGCAAAAGACTGACGACCAGCCTGTCGACTGAAATTCCAATGCCATCTGGTAATCCAACCGACCCACCGGATGACTCACGAATCTCAGTCCCATGAAACATCGCGCCTTTCGGCAAATCAACTGCGTTATTTCATCAACTGCAGTGCCCGTTGCTCCAGTTCTAAATGACTGACGTCCATTGACTGGAATGTTTCGACGAGAACGCCTTGTCGCATAATGCCGATTCGTGAGGCGATCTGGCGAACTTGATAGAGGTCATGACTGGCCATCAGGATTGCCACACCTTCGTCGCTCAATTGACGCAGGACTCGCGAGAACTCGTGTGCCGCTTGAGGATCAAGCCCCGAGGTCGGCTCATCCAGCAACAGGCCCTTGACGCGACGGACAAGTGCCAGGGCGATCACGACTTTTTGTCGCATTCCCTTGGAATAATCGGCTGCTCTTCGATCGATCGCACTTTCAGGCAACCCCGCTTGTTTCAATGCGTCTGATAGTCGCTGACGGTGCAGGTTGCTTTCTCCCGCCAGGGAAGCAAAATATCTCAGATTCTCAATCCCTGACAGGCGAGGATACAGCGAGACCTGTTCTGGAATATAGCCGAGCCAGGATCTGGTCTGTGCGGGATGGGCCCGGGGATTGAGGCCGTTGATCTTTACTTCACCAGAAGTCGGGCTGATGAAATTCAGGAACAGTTTGATGGTGGTCGATTTGCCAGCGCCATTGGCGCCCAGCAGGCAAAAGACTTCGCCCGGTAGAATGCACAGATTCAGCTGGCTCAGCGCCACATGTGAGCGATAGGCTTTGGTGAGTTCTCGGGCTTCCAGCATGTTGGATTTTCTACAGTTAATGTCTGTCACTTCGTTGCATCATTTGCCAGTTCGTCCAACCGCCCATCGCGGTCCAGAGCAACAAGGATGTTGCCGACAACAGTAAGGGGGCTTGATCCAGTTGCGAGGGAAGATTCTTGACCTGGAACCTCGGAAGTTCTCGCATGTCTGTCAGCATCAGCTCGCGACCCTCAAGTGATAGAGTCTCGAAATGACTGAGGTAATGATCGTGAAATGCAGCTGTCTCACGTGCCAGCCCCAAGAAGTGGCGCAGACTGGTTCCTGCACATTGATCAGCCGCTGTCCGCCAGGCGAGCAGCGGCGAGAGCATCTGACAGAGGTCCAATTGCTCTTCGCGCTGTCGAAATCTAAGAAAGTACTCTTCTGTTCTCTGATGGGCTTCTGACCGGATGGCTTTGATCAGAGCAAGATCACGCAGCACGAATTCCCGTTGAGGATCGTCCTCGTCCAGCGTGATGCCAGGATGGCGTTGCAGGAATTCGGCCCAGACGACGTCCACATCCTGTTCGAGCTGCTTTCTGACGTCGGCTTCCATGGCGATGAGATCCGAAGCACGGGGCAGTGGAAAGCGAGTATTGATCGCATGCTCCACAGCGGATGGAACCGCAAGGACCAGCACGTACCAACACAGCAACAGCAGCAATCCGCTTCCGGATGACGAAAGCTTGAAGGAACTGACCAGGATCGCCAAAGCCCCCCAGAAGGCAAGATAAACAAACAGCCACCCGCCCCAGAGAGCAATGTTCCTGATCGCGACCAGGTCAACGTCGCCGACGGGGGCGATGAGTATCCAGGAGACCGTCAACAGGAAGACGACCAAGGCGATTGCGGTAACACGGATGAGACTGCGTATGACGACGAGCCGGAACGTTGATGTCGCCTGCGAGCGAATCAGATCCCAACGCCCCAGTTCCCGATCTACAGCGACCACGTTGAAAGTCAGGCCAATGACTGCCAAAGGGAGTATGGCCCCGATCAGTAATGTCAGGTCAAATGTTCCCACCGCGGCGAGGATGGGACTGGTGCGCATCGTTCGTGACACCGTGGCAGTGATTGAAGATCCGGCATGGTCGTAATGATCGGGCCATTCGCCACTGGCACCAGTCGACAGCCCTGCCAGCACGGAAGGGGGAAGCATTGCACGCCAATGGCCTCCCGTGAATCTCAGAAGATCGGCGGATCTGGCAGACATCTGCAACTCTGACCGACGATCCTGCTGAGCCTGCGTCAGCCCGCTTAGTTCCCTGTTCGAAGTGGAATCGTCATCAAAAGCGGACTCCAAAAAAGCACGCTGTTGCACGTTTTCCTGCTCGAGAATCTGTTGCCGCTCCCATCGTTCCTGAGTGCGCAGCATTCCCGAAAGCAGGGCCAGCAATGTCAACACCGCTGCCACGCCCAGAGTTGCCGGTACAGCGGGGTCTGAGACCGCCAGATGCCATTCGCGTCTCAGTTCGGTCGTGATGCCAGCGAAAACTTTCAAGACAGTCCCCCTCGTGGGAGCAGTAACGCGAGCATCGCCAGCGCGAGACACCAGAAGAACAGTCCTGCCAATGACCGACGGTGGGCGCTCAGGACAGTTGTTGCAGAAGGAAAGTGCTGTTGAAACTCAGGCACCTGATTCCAAAAGGCTCTTGCCGCTGCCGCATCAGTTCCAGGAAATTGCCGTTCCATTTCCGCAGTATTCATCGACTCAACGAATGCCCGGCGATATTGCTCGGCCGCGTTGATGAAGGTGTCGTGATGACCACGATCTGTGCCGGCCAGTGCGGAAGAAATCGACCGGATTGACAGGTAAGGAGAGAACCAGACCAGGTCTTCGACAACGCGATACTGCTGCTGAAAAATTTCGCTGATCTGTCTCTCTGCCTGATCGTCCAGTGCATTCGTAAACTTTTCACCGGCCAGCAGGCGCGCCGCCCGGAGGTCAATCGGTAAGTCCGTCAACTTCGCTAGGCCGTATTTCTGAAGCAGGTCCTGCTCGAGAGCCGCATGGAATTCCTGCAGGGAATGACGGCCGTCGGACCCCTGCCGCACTGCCGTAGCACGGGAATCACGCAGGCTCCGTTCGTCGGGAAGTGGAAAACGCGAATCAGCCAGGTCGACTGCCAGACGTGGCAGGATGAGCGTCCAGATTGCCCAGCACGAGATCAACAACACGAACGATGTCCCTGCAGAGAAGCGAGCCGATAATGCCGTGCCGACCGCGCACCAACCTGCCAGGTAGAGCAGGTTCGATCCGTAGAGAGCTGCCGCACGAACTGCAAGCTCCTGTGAAGACATCTCGATTCCTCGCAGAGGCCAGATTACCGTTAAAATTAACGTCAGCAGGACGGGAACACTCAGTCCAACCGCGACGCAATACACGGCCAACCATTTGCCAAACACGGCCTTCCGCCAGGTCAGGCCGACGCTGGCGAGAAGCCCCCAGGTCCCTTGCTCATGCTCGCGCGACATGAGACCGTGGCTGATCAGAATGATCACCAGAGGCAATATCGCCTGCAGCAACAAGGCAGGAGTGATAAAATCGAGCCGCAGCATTCTGACGTGGTTCTCTCTCGCCGCATTGACCGTCTCGTGGCGCTGATGAGCTTCCAGCCGAATTTCTGTTCCCAGTTCGGGGGCGACTCCGGAATCGACCCCCGCCAAGGGAGAGGGGCGTTGATAGACAACGGTCCCACGATGCGTGGCCTGGTGAGGACTTTGCGTCGGCTGGTTGAGCCAGTCCTCGCGCGCCGCGTGCTGCCGCCACGCCTGGGCAGAGGCTCGTTCTGCCCAGATCCATTGAGACACCAGACAGCTGATAAACAACATCATCACGTAGGTCGCCAGTACAGCCACGACGGAGCGATCGCGCCCGAGTTCGCTCAGTTCCTTTCTGGCAATCGTCCACAGCATTGGTTTCGTTTCACGTTCACAAAGTGGATAGGCAGGAATTGAGTGCCAATTCGTAAAAATAGAGAGAGTCCGAATTCTGACACTCTGCTTGCAGGAGGTGCTGACAGCTGTTGAAGCAGCCGGCGCAGGCCCTTGAGTAATGCGAGTTCCCCGTTGCTGTCGGGGCGGCATCGGACCCTGTCCCGGTTCCAGCAGGCTGTGAGCTGAAATGCGTGTCCCCGCAATTTTTTGAGCAGAACTTCCGTTGCTGGATTGCTCGTCCCACTCCCAGCCTGCTTCTTTAGAGCGAGCGGAAAGCCCCCTCAGTGCTTGCTCTCTTCTCCGCCGACAACGATCAACTTGGTTGGCATCCCGCCCACTTTGTATTTGCCGACAATCTTCAGTTCAGCCAGCGACATGACCCACACTTCTCCGCTCCCGGGATTCGAGATCAGTCCAAACTTCGCATCATCGTCCACACTGATCGTGTGATGTCCGTAGTGACCTTCTACACGGCTGGGACCGACGTCAATCGTTTTCGAGATCGCCGCATCGGCAAAGTCCCGGTCTCCATTCGGATCGAGATCAACAATCGTCAGCTTCTCTTGAACGGCACCTTCTTTTCGATTCTGAAATATGAAGGCATATCGCTTGCCTCCGGCCGTTGCGAAGGCGTCTGGCGTCACCAGTGAAAGCCCATCCGATATGGAAATCGGCAACGTGACGATCGCGGGTTGAGGAGCCGCGGCGTCGAGCAGGCAGAGAGCCGAGTTTTCCAACGCGCCGGTTGTAAAGAGCACCCAGTTCCGATGATTTGTAAATGCCCCGGTTCGCAGGGGGCGATCGGAATCCTTGTCTTTGCCCAGAGAGAGGTGATTGATGACGACCGTCTCTGCCTTCTGCTTCAGCTCCAGGTCGGCATCGACCCAGTACACACCATCGGATGGGGCGAAGAAGATCCGGCCAGAGTTGGCAACCGCACCATGGAGTCCGCCAACAGGCAGATGGAATGTATAAGCGATTGAGTCGTCGCCGGTTTTTGTCAGATCCGAAACATCGATTCGGCCCTTATCGGGACCTCCGCCGGGGATCCACGTTCCATATCCCACCTTGTGATCAACCGCGGCCAGTGTGATGTGCGCACCGCCGCCGCGATGAAATGTTCCCTTCCGCTGGTCGGCAGGTCCCGTCAACTGTGCGGGAGTCAGCCGCGTGTAACCGGACAGACTGTCATTTGCCAGGTAAAACGCCTTGTCGTAGACATAGAGGTGGGCCGGATTTCCCTGAGACTGGTCGAGTACACTGGCCAGCACCTGCGGGGGACTGCGATAGGTGAAATCGGAATGATCGCCGTGCGGCATCTCGTCAACCCCCAGATCAATTGCGACCCACCCGCTGAGAAATTGGCCGCTATCATCATCCCGTACTCCGACAAGCAAGACATTTCCAATGCGCTCCATCTGCACCAGTTCGTGACGTTCCTTGTCAAGCTTGGGAAAACCATGAACAGGCCCTCCCGGTTTGAGGATCAGGCTGGCTCCGGCTTTGACCAGATCTCCCCACATCAGCGTTTTCCTGTCCCGATCCTGCCAGACGATCCGTGTCATGGGCTCCGGCTGGCCTGAAGCGGCTGTGCTCGACGCAATGCAGAACGTGGACATCACCGTCAGCACGAGAAAGCCCGTCAATTTGCCGCGCTGACTTCGCAGATTCGATCTCATCGAGTAGTTCTCCAGGATTAACGTTATGGGTTGCATGTGAAGGCGCAGGGCTGCTTAGGGCCGGAAGCAGATTTTCATTGAGGGCGGCCAGTGCGAGTCGGAATTCCCGGCTTGAGGAACTACTGCAGCGCGGTGCGCGGCCTCGTCCCCTGACCCCGTCGGTAGAACAAAGGAGGTTCGCCAGCCCGCGATCGCTCGCTACCCCTTAATCCTCGGGGCGACCGGAACGACGACTGAAAATGTCATCACCTGTACTCGGTTCATGAGGCCTCTTCATCCGCTTCCGTCGCAGGCATTGCCAATCCGAACGGATGAGGACGAACAAAAAGCTTGCTGGCCCCTTGCCGACTTATTTCATGCCGGAGCTTAACGACAACGAAATCAAGATGCAATGCATGTGCATATGAAATCTAAATGCACAAGAGTTGCAAAAGCGGTTTTGGGGCGATAGGATCATTTCGACGGCGGGGTGTCTATGGCGAATCGTGACTTATGGTGGACCACTCCGAGCCGCCCTCAGATGTTTTTATTTCTTAGGAGGTTGGTATGACTCGTCCCCGTTGGTTGCGGAATCTGCACGGATTCACGCTCATCGAACTGCTGGTCGTGATTGCGATCACTGCAATCTTGATTGCTCTGCTACTGCCGGCGGTCCAGCAGGCTCGCGAAGCAGCGCGTCGCACGCAGTGCCGCAACAACCTGAAGCAACTCGGGTTGGCCCTGCACAATTACGAAAGTTCTCACCGCGTCCTTCCGCTGATTTCTTCCAATAGCACAGGCTATTCCGCCCAGGCTCAGCTACTTCCCTATATCGACCAG
>NZ_DASWWZ010000191.1:0-4033 GCF_036405755.1 Schlesneria sp. | reverse complement strand
AAATACAGGGTTCTATTGTGAGACATGCTACCAGATCTGTTAGAAATTGATACATTGCTGCAGACCTGATCAAAATAAGATTGGCGACCTTCTTAAGGAAAGAATCCATCTTGGCTGGAGATGACAGCATTCGCGGTTTGCGAGAGGCCCTTGCTCAGACACCCGACAACGTCCCTCTGCGAAAACTGCTGGCAGAGACGCTGCTGGGTTTCGGGCGCGCGGATGAAGCCGAACAGGAATTCCGCGAAGCCCTCTCTCGCGATCGGAACAATGCGGAACTGAAGCTGGGACTGGCGCGCGCGTTTGAGCAACAGGGAAAATCGTCCCACGCGATTGTGATCGTCGAACAACTGATTAAAGAACGCGATACCCCCGCAGCCGCCTACCTGCTCCATTCGCGATTACTCTTTCAACAGGGGGATATTGAGTTCGCGGTGACGGAGTACCGTCGCGCCGTCAGCGAGGACGAATCGCTGCGCGACCCTGTCTTCGCTGCCGAACTGGGAGTCGACGCCGATGAAAAGTCAGACGTCGTCGAGGGGAAAGTCCGAGCGGCCTGGAACGGCGAAGACGACTCCTCGTCGCCGTCCCTCAGTTCCGTCGAGCGCCCGAAGATCAACTTTGGGTCGGTCGGCGGCATGGACGCCCTCAAAGAAGAAATCCGCATGAAGATTATCTACCCGCTGCAGCATCGCGAGATGTTCGCTGCCTACGGGAAGACGATCGGCGGCGGAATCCTGATGTACGGCCCCCCGGGCTGCGGCAAGACGCACCTTGCACGCGCCACGGCGGGCGAGATCAATGCCGAATTTATCTGCATCGGGATCAACGATGTCCTGGATATGTGGATCGGAAACAGCGAGAAGAAGCTGCACGAGCTCTTCGACTATGCCAGGTCGCATCAGCCGTGTGTCCTCTTCTTCGACGAAGTGGATGCCCTGGGTGCCAGTCGTACAGATATGAAGACGAGTGCCTCACGGCATCTGGTGAATCAGTTCCTGGCGGAACTCGACGGCGCCAAATCGTCGAATGAAGGGGTGTTGATTCTGGCAGCGACCAACGCACCCTGGCACCTGGATCCGGCATTTCGGCGTCCCGGCCGATTCGACCGTATCCTGTTCGTTCCACCACCCGATGAACCGGCTCGCGCAGACATCCTGCGATTGCACCTCACGGGCAAGCCGGTCGAGACCATTGACCACGGACAGGTGGCTCGAAAAACAAAGGACTTCTCCGGGGCTGACATGAAGGCCATCGTCGATCAGACGGTCGAAGCAAAGCTGCGGGAAGCAATGAAAACAATGCGGCCCATTCCCATCACAACCGGGGATCTGGTTTCCGCAGCCGCCAGCCTGAAACCCTCGACAAAAGAATGGTTCACGTCAGCCCGCAATTATGCGCTGTATTCCAACCAGGGTGGTCTGTACGACGATATCCTCAAGTACTTGAAACTCAAATGAGCATCCACATCAGTCGTGCGCAACTTCTGTACCAGCAGCATCGCTACAGCCTGGCCGAGGACGAGCTGCGGTTGGCCCTGGCGGAAGGGACCGATGCGCCCACCGCGCACGCGTTGCTCGCCCTGTGCCTGTACATGCAGGACAAGCTGGACGAAGCGATCACGGAAGCGGAAGCCGCGATCGGGGAGGCACCGCAACAGGCCTTAGGCTTCTATGCACTCGCAGCAATCCAGCGACATCGGCGGCGCTGGAAAGAAGCCCGGACAGCAATTGAAGAAGCCATTCGCCTCGAACCCTGGGACGCAGATCACTTCGGTATTCTGGCGAGCATCGAAGCGGGACAATATCGCTGGACGCAAGCGCTGGAGGCGGCCGAACAAGGGCTGGAATGTGACCCGGATCACGTCAACTGCAATAACATGCGCGCCGTTGCACTCGTCAATCTCGGTCGTAAAGACGAGGCCGGCCAGTCCATCGACGCCACGCTGAGCAGGAATCCCGAGGACGCCGTCACGCACGCCAATCAGGGATGGACGAAACTGCACCAGGGGCTTCCTGCTGACGCCGCGACGCATTTTCGCGAAGCCTTACGGCTGGAACCGAATCTGGAGTGGGCGCGGCTGGGCATGGTAGAAGCCATGAAGGGGCGGTTCTTCCTTTACGGCTGGTTACTGAAATTCTTTCTCTGGATGACCCGCTTCCCTCCCAATGTCCGATTCGCCCTGGTCCTGGGAATGGTTTTCGGCCAGTTCGCCCTCACAAGCCTCATGCGAATGGCCCCCTTACTTCAGCCACTTGCCGGTCCCCTGGCGATTGCCTACGTACTGTTTGTCTGGATGACCTGGACCGCACCCTCGTTGTTCAATCTGGTCCTGCAAATGGATTCGTTCGGCCGGCTGATTCTCAGTCCGAGCGAACGCCTGGAATCAATGCTGATCGGGGCCTGCCTGCTCCTGGGTC
The DNA here is from genome assembly GCF_036405755.1 of Schlesneria sp. Lineage (NCBI taxonomy): Bacteria > Pseudomonadati > Planctomycetota > Planctomycetia > Planctomycetales > Planctomycetaceae > Schlesneria > Schlesneria sp. The sequence continues at coordinate 1,613 of NZ_DASWWZ010000191.1, read as the reverse complement.
TGCTGGTCGCTTCGGTCTCTTTCCTTTACGACCTCGCAATCGCCCCGGTCTTCTGGAAAACGGGACTGTTGTATCTGGGGCTGATGCTACCGCTGTCCGCCACCTTTCGGCAGAGTCCTGAACATCGAACGCTGTTCGCCGTCTACACATTGGGCGTCGCGATCTGCATTCTGATGGCGACCTACACGACCTGGGATTTCGCAAACAGAATCAACCCGGTCCTGCGTGAGCCAACACTCCCTCAGGAACTGGAACAGCACATCAGAGCTGCGGGGGCAAAATCATCACAGTGGTTCCGATATTCCGTCTGGGGAATCGTCCTCTCAACCTGGCTCAGTGCCGGATCGAGTCTCAGATCAGGTCGAAGCTGAGTGAACACGCCCGTTCCGCTTCGAACCGATTCAGGTATCTGCCTCGCCACAGAGTTAGTCCGTCGCTGGTCGTCAATTCGAAGTGGCAGCCTTCCCCAAGCCCAAGGACACGACAAGCGTTCCCCACCGGTGCAGACGAGCCGCTAGCAGAGAAGACGGTGGCAGCGTCGCCAATTGCAGAATCCTCAGTAGCAGAATCGACTGTCTCGGCGGAATCGACGGTAAGGTCCAGAATCGACGGTACAGCAGCCAGGAGGGAAGGGGACGACGAAGGAGTCCGGCTCCTGGGGGTGGAAGTGTCGGCCAAATGACTTATTGATTGAGGAGATTCCATTGAGATACGTCACAACCGCAATGTTCCTGTCCATGTCCCTGTCCGTGGTATTCACCACTGGCTGCGACACGCGGAACCAGCTTCCCGACGTTCCGCATCGAGTGACACGGATCGAAGACTCCGACGAGGAAATGAACGCGGCGATGCAGAAAGCCAAGGAGACATTCCACCAGTTCGAAAAGAACTGGCAGCGGCTGGATATTGAAGGTTACAGCATCAAACTGGGCCTCAAAACAGATCACGATGGACTGGAACACATCTGGTTTACTCCCATCAAGATTGACCCCAACCAGATTACCGCGACCTGCGCAAATGACCCCGTCGAAATCGCGCGTCTCAAGTTCGGAGACACCGTCAAAGTCGATCGGTCTGCCGTGTCGGACTGGATGATCCACGAAAACGGAAAATGCTACGGGGGCTACACCATCCGCGTCCTCGCCGAACGGGAACCCGACCACGCCCCACCCCTGATCTACGCCGACTACCCCGAGTAACGCAACATCCAATCGCCGCAGCATCCGTCGCGATATTTCTGCAAGGAACAGAGAATCCATTGCGTGCGGATAAGCCGACAATAGCAACAGAAAGATTATGGCCGAGCGACAGCGTCAGCAGATTACCGCAATCATGCGGTCCCTATTCGGCCTTTTATCCTTTGCTATGGGAAAGCGGAATTAAGCTGAGCTGCCACAGTTTCCAGGTCCATCGCCTGGTTCTCAGATTTCAGGGAGCCACCAAGTATGTCGTTGAAGACAAGCCACAGCGAGTCTGCATCTCGAGTGAATGCCCAGCAACGCGCATCAGGACCATGGAACTTCTTGGTCGGGGTCCATCCTAACTTCTGCAGAGCCATCACGAACCCTTCAAATTGGTCCCAATCTTCCAGCTTTGGCAAGGCGTATTCTTTC
>NZ_DASWWZ010000190.1:0-7301 GCF_036405755.1 Schlesneria sp. | reverse complement strand
GGGCTCCCCCTTCGATACTCATGTTGCAGACGGTCATTCGTTCTTCCATCGACATGCGATCGAAGACTTCGCCGGCGTACTCATACGCATAACCGACGCCACCCTGCACTCCGAGCTTGCGAATGATGTGCAGGATCACGTCTTTGGCGAAGACCCCAGGGCGAAGTTTTCCGGTCACTTCAATCTTTCGCACCTTGGGACGGCTGAGTGCCAGCGTCTGCGTTGCAAGGACATCGGCAACCTGACTGGTCCCAATCCCGAAGGCGATCGATCCAAATGCCCCGTGCGTGCTGGTGTGACTGTCACCACAGGCGATCGTCATGCCCGGTTGAGTTAATCCCTGTTCGGGACCGACGATGTGCACGACCCCTTGTCGTTTATCCTTGAGATCGAACAGACGAATGCCGAACTCGCGGCAGTTCTTCTCAATCGCCGACATCATTTCTTCGGCCAGGCCGTCCGCGAACGGACGAGACTGCACGTCGGTAGGAATAATGTGGTCGACCGTCGCCAGTGTCCGTTCAGGATAGGGAACCTTCAGCCCGCGGTCGCGCAGGATTGAAAACGCTTGGGGGCTCGTCACTTCATGGATCAGATGAAGTCCGATGAACAGTTGCGTCTGCCCTCCGGCAAGCGAACGAACGGAATGCAGATCCCACACTTTATTGAATAAGTTGCGACGGTCGGTCATATCCTGAAACTCGATTTCCTTGAATGAAAAATAACGGAAACGTCCCACAGTCTAGCAAGTCCGCAGCGGTCATGCGAATGCTGTCACGGCCAAATCCTGCTGACAAACCACAACGCATCACTTGGCAGGGTAAGGAGATCCCAATCCCTTTCCAAGTTCGCGTGGTGCGGCAGAAATCCAAGACGCCGCCGACGCCGCAACCAGTTCCGCCCATGGGCTGAATGTCGTTGTCACCGAATGGTCGTGCATTCTTCCATGACACCTTTCTGCCAAGAGCGTCACTTCCTGCCGAATTTGTCGCGACATCCATCACAACTCGCTTCCCCCACACGAGTGAATGCGCGCTGCACGCGGTTGAGCATCTTGAGCACCTAATTGACCAAACCACTATTTTTCAGGCACTTTCAATTAGATGCTCAGCTTGAGCATGTTGAGCACCTTGAGCATCTAATCGAAGAGACCGTTTTCGGGCGTGACGGAGTGGTTGTTCTCTTCGTAATCCTTTTGCATAAAACATTTTATGATTCCGGACGTCCTGGCGGCAACAGAATACCACCCTGCGCCAGCGTCCCACTTCGGGACAACATCGGCTCGATCCGTGCACGCCGTCCGATCGCCAGATCCTCACCAACGCACTCTGCGGCACCACCTCAGAGCACCCATCCAACTCCGCAACTCCATCGTCGTCCGCGATAGGGCGGTGGTGTTCTGCCAGATCTTCGCAGTTTTCTGCCCTAAGCAGCGGTCGCGCAGGTCAAGAAGTGGCGGTAACCGTTTCCAATTCTTCCAGGAGACCGGTCGATCATAGCATCAAACAATGTTGTCGCAAGTTGTCGTTTCCAATCCTCCGAACGCCGTCTGAGACTCTCTGGGCGAGAACGGTTGGGGTCATCTGTACGTGGGGGATCTGGCAGGAGTCTGCTCATTCCGAAAATCATGTCTCGCACAGTCGGTTCACTGAGTCGCTCGTTGAATTCTGCCATGTCTTGAGTTGGAAGAGAGCATAACGCTGCCCCCCTGTTTGGCTCGCCGGGACCCTCCGTTTCGGGATAGAGTCTCGTCGTTCGCGTCTGACAGTCTCGAAAGGACAAAAAATGCCTCATTACATCTGTTCCACGTGCGGCACGCAGTACGCCGAGACACTGCAGCCCCCGGAGTTCTGTCTGATCTGCACTGATGAGCGGCAGTACGTGAAGAAGTCGGGCCAGCGGTGGACCACGGCGTCCGAACTGCGGCAATCACATCACACCACGATCAAGCTCGAAGAGCCGGGGTTGATCAGTATCGGCATCGAGCCTCAATTCGGGATCGGGCAGCGAGCGTTCTTTCTCCGCACACCGCACGGAAACATCCTCTGGGACTGCATCCCCCTGCTCGACGGCGCGCTCGTGGAAATGCTCAACGCCATGGGAGGGCTGGCGGCAATCTCAATTTCGCACCCGCACTACTACTCCAATGTTGTGGAGTGGAGCCGCGCATTCGGGAACATTCCGGTCTATCTGCACGCAGCCGACCGACAGTGGGTCATGCGGCCCGACGACTGCATCCACTTCTGGCAGGGAGAGACCCGGCTACTGCTCGAAGGGCTGACGCTCATTCGTTGCGGCGGACACTTCGCGGGGGGATCCGTCCTTCACTGGGGGGGCGGCGCAGAGGGGAGGGGAGTCCTTCTCTCCGGGGATATCATCCAGGTCGTCGCGGACAGGAAGAGTGTCAGTTTCATGTACAGCTATCCCAATCACATACCCCTCGGCCCGGCAGCAATCGAGCAGATTGTGAACGCAGTAGAACCGTTTCCGTATGATCGCATCTACGGCGCGTTCTGGGACATGGTCATCGAGCGAAATGGAAAAACCGCCGTCAAATCCTCGGCAGAGCGGTATCTACAGGCGATCAGGCAATGATTCCGGTTTAAGAACCGACCTTCATCAAGGGGAATTCCCACTCGCGATCGCCCGGCCTGAAAGGTCGAAACAAGTCAGCCCGGAGCAAATCGCCGCGACGAAAGCAGCCGAGCGACGCCCCGAGGTGGTTCTCTAATGGTTGTGCGACGTGCTACGACGAGAAGCGCTATGTCCCAATTGACGCTAACTTTGGCGAAACGTCGCCCCAAATGATCTTTCAGGCAGCCGAGCTGTGTAGTGATTTGATCTCACTCTGAGTACCAGAATAAAAGAGTCCAATTATGTCGTTAGGGCTATTGCAAAGATTGTGTGCGGTGCTGTTTCCGCAGGTGAAGTATCGACAGGAGGCCCGTCAACAGTCCCGATTTAGCATCGCAGCGTATGTGTCACTGCGGAAGTCATCATGGTTTCCAGGGCGGCAACTCCTTTTGCCAGCGTGCAATGTCGAGGCGGTGCACAGCGTTGCGCGATCTATATTTGCTGAGTTTGGGGAATTGCGCATTAGCAATGCCACGTTCGTTCACAAGCCGGATGTGACGGTTGTGGTTGGGATGCCATATCTAGAAGACCCTGACGACAGTCATACTCAGTTTACAACTGCACTCTATCCGCACGGGCTGTATTCGATCGGGACGTTGGATGACACGTCAGAGATATTTGCTGCTGAAAATGGTGTGATTTATGAAGTGCAGATGGTAAGATCTCCGGGTGAATGGCCTTCTTCGTATCAACTAGAGCCGGTCGCCTGGAATTTCGATGACGCTTTGGAGCGGTGGTTGGTTCCAACTGTGCAGCGAGGCGAGATTGTGGGTGCCAAGAGACTTAAGTGGTTCGATACGGAATGGAGATTAGTCGAAAGTTGATGCTGTTTCGGAAGCACGGGGCGCGGGGATACGGCACGTTTTCATGATAGAACACTCTAATGTCACTGGCACTGCCCGGGAGTGGTAGCAGCGTCTTACAAATTCTCTCGACTCTGTCGTCAAAAAACGCCGAACCGGTGTGTCAACGGAATATGCTTTGTCCCAGTAATGTTCGGCACAAGCTGGGGCAGCAGGTTCGGGCACACATGCTGCGCTCACTGCTGCCGGAGTGACCGTAACGGGAATTGGCACCGGCGGTGGTATTGGCGCAGGAGCTTCGATCGGGGGTAACCGTTCACGGCCTGAGACGTTCGTGTTCAGTGTTTGTCGAAAAGCGATGGTGCTTGTTGACCAGATAGACTTGCTTCGACAGCTTGTGTGAGCCACTGATAGACGGATCGTTTCTGGAGGCGGCAGGTTTCCGAAACGGTCAGCATTCGTTCGATGAAGCGACTGCCCTTTTCGCTCTGCGTTCCGAACGAGAGCTTTCTGTAGATGACTGCGGGCCGCAGTGCGCGCTCCGCGACGTTATTGGTCGGTTCGATGCCTTCGACTTCAGTAAAGGTCCAAAGCCACTTGCGGTGATTGGACGACTCGCGGCACGTTCCGACCAAACGCTTGTTCCCACTGGAGACTCCGCGAAGCAAAAGACTGTTAACCTTTTCGCAGAGGGGCCGCACCTGAGTTTGAAAGGTCTTCCACGAAAGGGAACCCGACTTATACTTGTGCCAGATCAGGAATAGGTGATCGACCGGTCGCATTAAGTCATGGCCGAGACGTTTGACTTGGTGATCGCGATGATCGATCAGTGACTGGAAGTCTCGCTTCAAATGGGCCCAGCACCATTGCAGTCGCTCCGCTTGCCAGTACATCTTTGCCCGGTCGCAGTTGATGATCCCTTTGAACTGATCGCCGAGAAGTTTTGGCAGCGCCGTTGCTGCTCGGCTGGCGAAGATGGCAAATACGGCGAACCTCGGAGAGACCGCCGTCCACAACCAGGCTTTCTGATTGGCCTGTTTCGTCGGAGATTCGTCCATGTTCAATTGTTTTTCGTTCGCCAGCAACGCCCTCAGGTCCTCGTAGGGCTGCTCGAGAGCCTGTGATACGCGGTTTTGCATTTTCACGGTGGCTGCTGGACAGCATGGCATGTTCAGCAGATCCGATAGAAACAGGGCTGCACGACGTTTGCTCTGACGGAAATGCCCCATCAACAATCCCGTGAATGCGAGCAGCTTTGGACCAAACTGGCCGCTTGGCACACCCGCAGGCAATGCGGCACAAGTGCTCGTTCCACAGCGGCGGCATGTCCGTCGATGTCGCTGGTATTCCCGAATCATCGGTTCGATCTTCGGCAGTTCCCAGACTTGATGGCGAATCGGTTCCGGATCGGTTCCGTCAAGGTCTTCACCGCAACGTCGGCAGTTTTCGGGAAGGAGCGGAATCACTTCCTCACAACGTTCGATCGGAACAAGCTCGCGAACGATACGCTTGTGTCCCGGTTGACCTCCCCGCTTTTTCTTCGACTTGGATTTGGGCTTTGGAGTTGCCCGAGCATGGGGATGCTGAGTGGAGGGAGGTATCGACGAGTTCTGTGGGGTCAGTCGTTTGACCTGCGCTTTCAGTTCGTCAATCTCCGCCTGCATCCTGACCCGCTGAAGCTCCATGCTCGCTAGTAACGACTCGACAAACGCGCGCACTGCGGGCGTCATCTCGGCTAAAAGCTCAGCAGGTATTTCGGGCGTCGGATTCATGAGAATGGTGTCTCAAATTCTCATCTTCCTGAAAAGAGCAATCCCGCCCCGTGAACGGTTACGGAAAGAGTCATTTATGCCAATCAATCGGCGTTGCCGCGATCCGATCCGGCTTCACGGTTTACTACCGGTCGATCTTCGACACGGTCCGTGACTTCCTTCACGATGAGGCAATGGACGGCCATGAAAAGCTTCTACAGCGTTATCTGAAGCCGGACCTGCTGATCATCGACGACATGGGGATGAAGCAGTTGCCGAAGCGCTCCGGTGAATACTTGTTCGAAATCATCATGCGTCGTCACGAGCTTCGATCAACGATGATGACGAGCAATCGACCGCTCGATGATTGGGGCAAATTGATCGGGGACGTCCCCAGTGCGACGGCCATTCTCGACCGGTTTTTGCATCGGGCGGAAGTCGTGCAAATCACCGGTAAAAGTTATCGCCTTGAGAAATCTGAAAAGGTACCAAAAAGTACCAAAGCGCCCACCGGGTCCGCAGCCGAAGAATAAGTGATCAAACGGAACCACTTTCAGTGGTTAAGACACCAACGGATAAAGTGGTATCGTTTGAGGCGCCCCCGAGTGGTATCGTTTGAGGCGCCCATCGACGCCTTCGACGGGAAGACGCTTTGCGGCTCCTTCGACCAAGCGTCTGCGAAGAGCGCATTGCACTCGGTCTCGGCATGGTCGTGCGGTCTGAAAATGTGCTTGGGATTGAAGTCCGTTGACGACAAATCCAACGAGATCCCGGCCGTGCAGCAATTGGTTGACCTCCTCGATTTGAAGGGGGCAATTGCCACGGCCGACGCGATGCATTGTCAGGTCGAAACAGCCGCCAAAATCATTGATAAGGGGGCAGACTATGTGCTCACCGTCAAGGGGAACCAGAAATCGCTGCGAGCAGAGATCTGTGAAGCCTTGACCGAAGCCTTTGAGAAGCAGAACTCCCGATTGCGACAATGTTCATCGAAGGAAAATAACCACGGTCGAGAAGAGACGCGTGACGTGGTCGTGATGCCGGTTCCCAAGAAATCGAAGATCTTTTCCCGATGGCCAAACATCAAGACCATCGGTGCGATCTATCGGACACGCAATGTGGGTCACAAACAGGGCGAATGGCAGAGCTGTTTCATCAGCAGTTTGTCATCCACGGTTCGCAAACACCGCGATATCCTCCGTTCGCACTGGAGCATCGAGAACTCACAACACTACATCCTGGATGTAACATTTACAGAAGATTCGAGCCGAATTCACAAAGGAACGGGCCCGGAAATCAGTTCCGTTTTTCGCAGACTCGCGCTCACAATTCTGCAACAGGACACTTCGATAAAAGGAAGTATTCGAGGCAAACGAAAGATCTGTGGCTGGGATGAATCCGCATTTGAACGACTCCTCGCTGGTTTTACAGGAGATTGACGCTCGATTGCCCTGGGGGGGGCGCGACACACTCACGCAATTCCATCACCCACTAGCGCAACTTAACCGGTGCCATAGAATCTGAGGGAAGCTTATGACATCGATATCTTTCAAGTTCGCCCTCGCCATCGGGCTTCAAGGTAATCAAGAGTGTCGACTCATCTTCGAAGGAGGCAGTGTATGTGACGCCCTCAAAAATGAACGAGCCGTAGCTTATGTCTATATCGCCTTCGCGGAGCAATTCATATGTAACCAGCGGACTGCTATCTGGGTTATCATTGTCAACAACCGTCTCGTAGTACGTTGACTTCACTTCAAATCGTCTTGGAGGCTGAAAGGAATAAAGAGTGTGATACAACCCGAGTTCCTGATGACGCTCAAGTTCTCCACTTGCTGCCGGAAATCGCCACACGCCCTCAAGGCTTTGGATTGTCGGATGTAGTTTAGGCATCACAGTGCCCTGTTTGTCTGTACTCTTCTCATCTTTCAGCGCGTTTAATTCTCCGGCAGTCATCGCTGGTTCAGGAGAACTAGCAACCGGAACGCATCCAGCAAGGATAATGAAAAGTACGCCGATCGATGATTGATACTGTAGCTTTGCGTAAAATAAACGTAGCATTGGCGATCTCTTGTGGTAAACGTAGACATGTGGTAGGATACTTACTCGCGAGTCA
>NZ_DASWWZ010000189.1:0-8983 GCF_036405755.1 Schlesneria sp. | reverse complement strand
GCTGCTGAGCCATTTGTTTCAGGTGCGACGCAATGTTGACGATCGGCATTGACCAACCCCTGAAGCAGACACTGTTTTGTGAGGACCTGACTGCACAGACCGAGGATCCCGTGATTCTGTCAGCACGCATGGAACAAGATGAGCAGCCTGTCGTGAATTTACAGGGGCTGCAAGCGAAGCATTGAAGGACGCAGCACTGTCATGAATCGCCTGTTCGGTCGCCGGAAACGGCTGTTCTTCGAGACCTGTCGCTTTGCGTGAGGCCAGCAGAACGACCGATCTGCTATCAGACGACAAGCCACACTGCCATGAATGGGCGGTGTGGCTCGTCGCCTGCTGGAATCCACCGAGGTGACGGACCGAATCACAATGGAAAACCACTGAGAGGCGGGCCGCCGGGGCGGTCCGATTGCTTCTGATCCGTTTATTCCTGATCAGGGGAATCCGGCTGGGCCGCGTCGTTCGGGAGTGAAGGCGGAGCGACTTCGGGTGGTTTCGTTGCGGCAGCTTCAGCCTCATTCGCGACGGCGGCGGCAGCAGCACTCAGATCCGCAGGGATGCGAGCCATGCTGACCAGTTTATCACTCTCTTCCAGCCGGATAATTCTGACGCCCTGCGTATTGCGGCCAATCTCGTTGATATCTCCCGCACGAATACGCTGGATCTTGCCCGTTGCGGTCACCATCAGAACTTCGTCCTGCTCTGCCACCGCGAGAATCTTCACCGCATTGCCGTTACGTTCCGTGGTCTTGATGTCCTTCACACCCATCCCGCCACGCTTTTGTCGGCGATACTGGTTTGAGGAGCCGACTGCTTCGTCACCGGATTCCACTTCTTCAGAATCGGTCTCGGTATCTTCTGAGACGGTTTCGTCTTCAGGGACTTCGTCCTCGGCAAGCGCCGCTTCATCGTCGAGAGGAGCATCAGAGGCAACGTCGCTGGTCGTGGACAACGTGTCGTCTAAGGCCAGGCCGCCGATACCGATGGCAGTTCGCTTGCCGTAACCATTTTCGCAGACCGTCAGAAGACTCATCGTCGGATCGGCGAGAACCATACCGATGACCAGGTCGTCCTTTTTCAGACGGATGCCACGTACGCCACTGGTATTGCGTCCCATGCTGCGAGCATCGGTTTCGGTGAAGCGGATCGCCATTCCCCTCTTCGTCGCGAGGAGCACATCTTCGTTCGGGGAGACGATCATCGCTTCGATCAACTGATCATTGTCACGCAGATTGATCGCAATGATCCCCCCCTTCATGGGGCGCTTGTAGGCGGACAACGGTGTCTTTTTCACAACCCCGTTGCGGGTGGCCATGATCAGGAATCGCTCGTCATCAAATTCGCGTACGGCAACACAGCTGCTGATGCGATCCCCTTCCGGCAGGGCGAGCAGGTTGACCAGTGCACGTCCCTTGCTGGTGCGGTTCTGCAGCGGCAGGTTGTAGACCTTTTCCCACAGAACCTTCCCCTTGTCGGTGAAGAAGAGCAGCCAGGCATGGGTGCTTGCCACGAACAGGTGCTCAATCGCGTCTTCCTCATCAGCTTTCGCGCCGATGATTCCTTTGCCACCGCGATTCTGAGCCTGATAGGTGTTGAGCTGCATGCGCTTGATGTAGCCACGTTGCGAAAGCGTCACCACCATCGGCTCTTCGGCAATCAGGTCTTCCTGGTTGATGCCGCTGAGTTCCAGGTCGTTGATTTCGGTTCGCCGTTTGGTGGCATACTTGGCCTTGAGCGCCAACATGTCGTCCCGGACGACGGCCCGAATGTTGGCTTCGTCCGACAACAGATACAGATGGCCTTTGATATCGGCCAGCAGTTTGGTGTGTTCTTCGTTCAGCTTTTCGCGTTCGAGATTGGCGAGCGAACCGAGCTGCATCGAGACGATGGCTTCCGCCTGATTGGCAGACAGAGAATAGCTCTCTTTTTCGCCGACTTCGCTCTGGTACATCTCGAAGCCACTGTCACCCAGCGCCCGCTTGACCAGTGGCGCGGGAACCTGGATCAATTGCAGACGGTCTTTTGCTTCGGCACGACTTGGCGAGTTGCGGATCGTCGAGATCACTTCGTCGAGGTTGATCTGGGCAATCAGCATCCCTTCGACGGTATGCTTTCGCTTGCGTGCTTCGCCCAGCAGGAATTCTGTACGGCGACGCAGCACCGTGACGCGGTGTCGGATGAACTCGGCCAGCATCTCTTTCAGCGAGAGCAGCTTTGGCCGGTTGCCAACCAGGGCCAGCAGGATGATGCTGACCGTCGACTGCAGTGGCGAGTACTGGAAAAGCTGGTTGAGGACGACCTCTTTGTCTTCCCCCCGTTTGACCGCGATATGCAGACGGGTTTGCCAGGCGGGCAACGTCCGGTCGGTCAGGTCGGTGACGCGGGCGATCCCCTTGATCCGATCGTCCTTGATCAGTTGCTCGATCTTCTCACGAATCCGGTCGCGTGTCTCGAGATACGGGATCTCGGTCACTTCGATAACATCGGTGTTCTTTTCCGTGATGAACCTGGTGCGGGCACGCAGCACGATCGTGGAACGGCCGGTGAGGTAGGCCTGACGAATGCCCAGGCGACCGCAGATCACACCGCCAGTGGGGAAGTCGGGACCGGGCATGCATTCGATGATCTCGTCGAGAGTGCATTCGGGGTCATCGATCAGGCGAACAACAGCGTCGCAAACTTCTCCCAGGTTGTGGGGCGGAATGCTGGTTGCCATCCCGACCGCAATCCCGTTCGATCCATTGACGATCAGGTTGGGAAAGCGGGACGGAAGGACGACCGGTTCCCGGTTTCGCTGGTCGTACGTGAGCACATAGTCGACCGTATCACGCTTCAGGTCGTCCAGCATTTCGGACGCAACGGCCGAGAGTCGAGCTTCGGTATACCGCATTGCCGCAGGTGGCATCCCTGCGAGAGAACCGAAGTTCCCCTGCTTGTCGATCAGTACGTCACGAACGTTCCAGCTTTGCGCCATTCGGACGAGGGTTGGATAGATCGATCCATCACCGTGGGGATGGTAGTTACCGCTGGTGTCACCGCAGATTTTTGCACATTTGACTCGACCCGAGTTCGGACCGAGATTCAAATCGTTCATCGCGACAAGAATACGCCGCTGCGAAGGCTTCAGACCGTCGCGAACATCGGGCAAGGCGCGGCTGATGATGACCGACATGGCATACGTGACGTAGCTCGTCCGCATCTCATCCTGAATCGCGATATCCTGTACGCGATCATTCGTGCCATGGGAGGTCAGAGGATCAAGGGGCAGATCTGAGCCGTCAGGAGTTCCGTCGCCAGTAGCCAATCGTGAATTCCTCAAATCGAACGAGGTTTATCTGACCGTGACTCGATTCGATCGAGCGGAACGCCCCAGAAAACTCGTTCCGGAAAGGTCGTAGGCACCGCAGTTGCGCAATGCCATCTCATGCACTTTGTAAGAGGAAAATGATACTCTTTTTGAGCGATGATCTCAACTCAGCCGATCTGTTCTCAACTGCAATTTACGCAATAAAAAATGAGGTTTTTCAGCGACGGGGGCAGCCTTGGAAAGGTGCTTTCGGGAAGCCAGAACTAGTCCCTCAAAACGGATGGCGTCGACCGGTGAAGGGATAGCGAAGTGACCTTCCAGAAATGCGGCCGTGGCATTCATGAGGGCCCCTGCCACGTCATGAGCCAGCCTCTACCAGCCCGCGGGAGTTCCCCAGACTCCGGGAGTGATCAATTCGACGGAATTCCCTGCGGGGTCTCGCAGGTAGAGCGAGATTCCTCCCTTCGGCCAATGGTGCTCTTTCTCGATCTCAATCTCGTGCGCCTGGAGTTTCGCCCGCCACGCATCCAGAGTCTCGTGCCGCACTCCAAACGCGACGTGTCCCGGCCCGGTCGCTCCGTGCGGGGGAAAGACATGCCCCTGCAATGTCGTCTGGGGATTGAAAACCAGAAGGACGCTTGATGGCCCTGCAGCGAAGAAGACGTGGCGTCCTAGTTCCTTCGCCATCACCGGAAGGTTCATTACGTCGGTATAGAAGCGTTCCAGCTCGTCGAGGCAATCGCCGTAGATCGCGGTTTCGACAATTGTTTCGATGGACAGTTTGCACGGAGGACTGTCCGTCCCGCTGTTTTCGACGGAGTGGCTGGATTGCTCGCTCGATGGACTCATCACATCAACCCATTCTTCAATTCAGGCGTGACGGCTCGGTTTTATCACAGCAGGGATCCGTGCACCGGACGGGTAACCACGTTCCACTGCGGTGCGGATCCGTCAGTCCCATTCTACAGGTCGGAACAAACGAAGAAGCACAGGCCAACGAAAAAAGGCGGAAGAACCACTTGTGTCCTTCCGCCTTTCACGCTCCCTGTGCAGGGAAACCTGGGGCTTGCAGGCCCCCAGACGTCACTCGTGCAGGTGACGCTTAACTTCCAGGGAAGCGTTCGGCCACCGTAGCCTGCATTTCGTCATCCGTCACAGCGATCAGTTTTCCGTCTTCAAGACGACGAACCGCGAGTTCTTTCCGTCCGAAACCAGCAGCAACATCGATTTGGCATCTTTTTCATTGCTCAAGATTTCGTTGAACTCTTCGGCCGACTGAACCTTCTTGCGGTTGATCTGCTGAATCAGCATGCCTGGTTCCAGGCCCGCGTCACTCGCTGCAGAACCGGGCGTCACTTCGGTGATCACAACGCCCGAGTCTTCGGAGTAGCCAAACTTCTTCGCCAGGTCAGACGTCAGTGGCTGAACCGAGAAGCCCCAGGGGTTAGCCGACTTCTGCGTTTCCTTCACCGCTGCGGTCGTTGCGGACTCAGGAAGCTTGTCCAGCGTGACGGGCACCGTAATTCGCTGGCCATCCCGGAGCACCGTCAGATTGACCTGAGATCCTGGTGCCCGCATTGCGATGGAGTTTCGGAATGAAGCTGCCTCCTGAACCACTTTTCCGTCGAGTTCGACGATCACGTCCGCTTGTTTCAGGCCAGCCTTTTCACCCGGAGCACCCTTCTGGACATCTCCAATCAACACACCGTGTGGGTCATCCAGCCCGAACTGTTCGGCAAGATCCTGATTCAAGGCCTGAATCCGGACCCCCATGTAGCCACGAACAACGGTCCCGTGATCCCGAATCTGTTCGTAGACCTGCTTGGCCATGTCAATGGGGATGGCGAATCCCAGTCCCACCGAACCCCCGGACCGGCTGAAGATCGCGGTGTTGATGCCAATCGCTTCGCCTCGCAGATTGACCAGCGGTCCACCCGAGTTACCGGGGTTGATCGCTGCATCCGTCTGGATGAAGTTTTCGTAGTTGTTGATCCCCACGCTGTTTCGACCCACGGCACTGACAATCCCTGCGGTCAGGGTGTGCGTCAGTCCGAAAGGAGCTCCTGAAGCGAGGACCCACTCACCCACTTCGGTCGTGGACGAATCCCCCAGTGGAAGTGTTGGCAGGTTCTTGCCATCGACTTTGATGACCGCGACGTCGCTTTGAGGATCACTACCAATGACCTTGGCGAGCATTTCCCGGCCGTCATGGAATCGGACAGTCACCTTGCTGGCGTCACCCACCACGTGGTGGTTCGTCAGGATGAAGCCTTCGGGAGACACAACGAATCCTGAACCCTGGCCGACAACCGGATTCTTCGGACCTGGCAACTGTCGCTGCCGCAGTCCTTCGGGAATCCGGTCGCCGAAGAACCGCTTCATCAACTCATCGTTGAGGGGGTTGGATGAGTCATCTGGAGCGGAACCCAGGACGTCGGGGCCAGATTTCTTTTCGACCTTGAGTGAGACCACTGCCGGAGTAAGGCGCTTGGCGATTGCTGAAAAAGCCTGCCCGGACTGTTCCAGGTTCTGGATCGCTTTCTCGGAACTGGAGGCGGAAACGGCCCCCTTCTCGGGGTTGGCTGCGACATGAGGAGGTGTCGCCAATGCCATATATCCAAGGCCTCCGAACAAAAGTGTGCCGGCGATCGTCAGGCGACTCGCGAGATTCGCGTTTTTGATTGTCAAACATCGTTCTTCCATAATTGCACCTCCCGTTGAATTGTTGAGACAAGCCTCCCAACAGTTCGTTTCACACGACGAACTTGATGGCGAATGGGGTATTCGCAAGTGGAATGCCAGAAGATTTTTTTTCAACTTCTTCGAACGTCAGCAAAAATGATTGGCTTGTAAGTCATTTCTGCACAAGGAGTTCAAGAGATGCCGAAAAAGAGGATGCCGCGATCGACTGGGCGAAAGGGCGTCGCGGGCCCGTGTTGCCACGGGGCATTGTGCCCCAGCGGGGAATTCTGCCCCGGGGGCGCGCCTGGAACATGGGAGCGTTTGCTGACTGAACTCGGGTGACGACAGGAATGCGGCTCGCTGTCGTGTGTTGACTGTCAGGAGAACCGTGCGGGTTACCGACAAGATCGGCCAGAGGGATTGTCAGACCGTGGCGTCTTCCGGAGAGTCGTCCCCCATCTGCTTGAGCTTTCGGTAAAGCGTCTTTCGGTCGAACCCCAGGACCTGGGCAGCCGTGGTCCGGTTCCCTCGCGTCGCTTTCAGGACGTGACGAATGTAGCGTCGTTCGACCTCTTCCATCGTCAGCAGTTCACTTGGATTATCTCCCCCCAGCTCCAGTTGAGAACCCTGATAGTTACGGATCTTGTCAGGCAGGTCATCGACGGCAATCCGATCGAACCGCGCCAGGGCAACCGCTCGCTCGATCGCGTTTCTCAGTTCTCGAACATTGCCCGGCCAGGAGTAGTCCATCAATTTCTTTGCGGTGGCGTCAGAGAGCCCCACCACCTGCTTGCCGTTCGCGCTGGCGAACTGCTGAAGGTAGTGCTGCGAGAGTAACAGGATGTCGGTGCCGCGAGCCCGCAGCGGC
The DNA here is from genome assembly GCF_036405755.1 of Schlesneria sp. Lineage (NCBI taxonomy): Bacteria > Pseudomonadati > Planctomycetota > Planctomycetia > Planctomycetales > Planctomycetaceae > Schlesneria > Schlesneria sp. Next base: position 2,126 of record NZ_DASWWZ010000189.1, on the reverse strand, counting down.
GGGAGTTTGATCTGGATGACGTTCACCCGAAAGTACAGATCTTCCCGGAAACGCTTCTCTTCGACGGCCGTTTCCAGGTCACGGTTGGTGGCCGCGATCAGGCGAACATCGAAAGGGATCTCCTTTTCGCTGCCAATGGGTCTGACGGTTCGCTCTTCCAGAGCCCGTAACAGCTTCGGCTGAAGAGTGAGGGGAAATTCTCCCAGTTCATCCAGGAACAGTGTTCCGCCATCGGCCTGAACGAACAGGCCACGCTGGTCTGAGACGGCATCGGTGAAAGCACCTCGCTTGTGACCGAACAGTTCGCTTTCCAGCAGAGATTCGGGCAAGGCTGCACAGTTGATCGCCACGAACGGTTTGGACTGGCGTCGGCTTTGCTCATGCAGGGCCCGCGCCACCAGCTCTTTTCCCGTGCCGCTTTCACCGGTGATGAGTACCGACGCATCCGTGCCGGAGACGCGCCTCAGGTCCTCAAACAATCGCTGCATCGCGGTGCTTTCCCCCAGCAGTTTCGAGAATCGGCCGGATTGCTGCACGCGATCGCTCAGCACGCGTACCTGCTCTGACAGTGAGCGATGCTGGATGGCGCGATCAATCCGCAGAGCAAGAATGTCCAGTTCTACGGGCTTACTGACAAAGTCATAAGCCCCTACGCGCATGGCTGCGACGGCGGTTTCCAGACTTCCGAAAGCGGTCATGACGATCACGGGGATGTCAGGACGGTTGGCCACGATCCGTTCGCACAACGAGAGTCCGTTCATTCCCGGCATCTGCAGGTCGGTCAGGACCACATCGAACGGTCCGGCTTCGATCTCGCGCAGTGCGTTGCTGGCGGACGTGGTCCACTTGGCAGAAAATCCGCGTGAACTCAGATCCGCTTCGATCAATTCACACATGCTCTGGTCGTCATCGACGATCATCACTCGGCCGGGCATTTCACATGATCCTTCGGCAGATAGACTCGGAATTGACTTCCTCGACCGACTTCGGATTGAACGTCAATCCATCCCCCATGCTCGCGCACGATTCCATAAGCAATCGAGAGTCCCAGGCCGGTCCCCTCGCCCACATCTTTGGTGGTGACAAACGGTTCAAAGACACGGCCACGGATCTCCGGGGGAATGCCATGTCCATTGTCGTCAACACAAATGCAAAAGTAATCAGCAGGTACCGCGTCACTTGCAGGGGGCGACCGGCGATCTTCGGTCACAGAAATGGCGACTCGCCCCCCGGGATCGGACGCCTGAATGGCGTTGACGACCAGATTCGTCAACACCTGCTGAATTTGGCCTGGATCGACACACGCGATCATCGGCTCGGGCGAAGTTCGGACCACCAGATCGACTTCATGCTTGTGGCTGAGCTGGTTGAGGATCTGGGACGTCTCGCGCATGATCATTTGCAGGTCAACGTTTGTCCGGTGTGACTTTCCGCTGCGAGAAAAATCGAGCAGATGTCGAATGATCGTTGCCATTCGTTCCGCTTGGGCTTTAATGATCTGAGCACTTTCGACGATTGCGTCCGGAGCGAGGCGTCCCGACGTGATGAGACTCGCGCGGCCCGTCACGACGTTCAGGGGAGTACCGAGTTCATGAGCCACACCTGAGGCAAGCTGGCCAACTGTCCGCAGACGATCTGCGTGTCTCAGTTGTTCGATGGTGGCGATGCGGGCATCCGCTTCCTGCCGAATGCGCTGCTCGGATTCCAGCAGACTTTCGCACATCTGATTCAGCGTGTCAGCCAGTTCGGAAAGTTCGTCGCGACTTCGCAGCTCGATCGGCTCGGTCAGATCCCCTGCTCCGACCCGGCGCGCCTTATCGATTAAGCGCTTCAGTGGCCAACCAACCAGCCAGATCCCCAGCAGCAGCGTGACTCCGATGCTGCCCGCGACAACGATCGCCGTCAGGGCGATCTTTCTGTAGAGAGAAGTGCGGACGAAGTGGTCTGTCATGCTCAGCGGTTCGGTCAACTCCAGGGCTCCGGGCCGCTGGTCGACATTCACCGAGACGTAGGTCACGAGATACTCGTTTCCATCCGCCGTTCGGTACTGCAGCGTGACCGGCTCACGCAAGGAAACCTTGCCGAGGCGCTCGGTCGATGCGTGCGGGCGAAATCGTTCTCCGCTG
>NZ_DASWWZ010000188.1:0-2233 GCF_036405755.1 Schlesneria sp. | reverse complement strand
AAGAGTTTGAAGAACTCCATCCCATTGGCGAATACGAGTCTCCCTCATTGTCGCGATACCACCGGCAGGATGGACTCGGCTCCCCGCTGGTGGTCCGCAAGTGCAATCGAACAGAATTACGTCCCGGCGATCGCTTTCTACCTCGCCACGTTTCGTTCAGCGCAACAGCCCTTCTCAGACCTCAAGTCAATGACGGGACGGGGGGCCAGCCAGCCGTGCTCGAGTTGTGGAACCCCTACACGACTCATGCAGTTCCGGGTCCGTCCGGCACGGCCGGTCTCGCAACAGATACATCAGCGGTCTTCGCTTTTCGAGAGCTGAGCCTGGGTTCGGTTCCCACCCCCTTCGAAATGTTCGTCCGCCCCGACGAACACCGCGATTCCGAAGGGCTGTACTTCTTTGAACCCCATCAACCGGGAAAGATTCCAGTCCTATTCGTCCATGGATTAATGTCGAGCCCCCGTACGTGGATCGATATGGCGAATGAACTCCGCGCAAATCCCGAGTTCAACGCGCGGTACCAGATCTGGGCATTCGATTATGCCACAGGCAAAAACTTTCTCCGTGCAGCAGCCGAACTGCGACAAGCCCTTTGCGAAGCCGATGCCGAACTGGCAGCCTACGGCGATGATCCTTCCCGACATCAGATGGTGCTGGTCGGCCATAGCATGGGAGGGTTGGTGTCTAAAATGCAGGTCACCCGCAGCGGAACTCATCTTTGGGATTCCATCGCCAACCTCCCTCTGGACCAGGTCCAGATGAACGATCAGTACCGCCGGCAGCTCGCTAAGGTCTTCTTCTTCGAGCCGTTACCGCAGGTTCAACGCGTCGTCTTCATCGCCACGCCCCATCGGGGCTCGGCATTGGCATCCCGGCTCACGGGACGATGGAGTTCTGCGCTGATCCGACGATCGCCATTTGAGAATGGACTGCATCAGCAACTGATCGTTTCGAACCCGGGCGTCTTCCGCTGGTCAGTCTTCTGGCGATTTCCCAACAGTATCGACATGCTGGAGCCAGAACATCCGCTCGCGCAAGCCGTCGACGACCTGCCCATCAGTGACCACGTGAAAGTTCACACCATTGCCGGAACAGGTTACATGACCACCGGATTCGAAACAGGGGATCGCGTCGTTCCACTCTCCAGTGCCGTTCACTGCCGTGCAGAGACCGAGCTGCAGATCAAGGCCACACACACGCACATTCACCGAACCCCGGAAGCGGTGAACGAGTTGCTTCGAATCCTGGCCGAACATCCGTACTGAACGGCGCGTCGATAGGTGGGACTGCCGACGTCGGAAGCACTTCCGCAAGGAATCTCCGCACCATGCGCATGCCGGATGATCGGGGTTCCGGTTGAGCCCCCCCTTGCAGTGACGTACAATCCCCACGTCCTGCGACAGTCGAGTCTTCTCCCAAGGCGTTCAAAATGCGACGAGTTCGAACCGGCGGTGGTTGGCCAGCGGTGCGGTACACCTTCAGTAAGGCACGCGAAGCAGGGGGCCTCTGGAAACTCTGGAAGGCCATGCGGTCGAAGAATGCCTGTAAGACCTGCGCACTGGGAATGGGTGGACAACAAGGAGGAATGGCCAACGAGCTTGGCGTCTTTCCCGAAGTCTGCAAGAAATCGTTGCAGGCCATGGTCGCTGACATGCAGGGAGCGATCAAACCCGAGTTTTTCAAAACCTACTCGATCCCGCAATTGCAGACGTTCTCGCCGCGTGAACTGGAAACCAGCGGACGTCTCACCCAACCGCTCCTTCATCGGCAGGGTGAAAACTACTATCAGCCGATCTCCTGGGAAGAAGCCTTCTCCCGGATTATCTCAAAGCTGAAGCCTGCGGCCTCGGTCGACGTCCCCACCGCACCGGGGCCAAATACGGTCTCATCTAACGGCGAACACCCCGCTAAAGCCGCGACCAGCTCTGATCCCTCCTCTCCCTTGCCGACTGACAGCCAGGGGAGAGCCGTTTCTTCATCGCCGAAGTCCGGAGCGGATTCATCCAGCGTCGTCTCACCAAATGAAACGTTCTGGTATTTCAGTGGCCGCAGTTCGAACGAAGCAGGTTTTCTGCTCCAGGTTTTCGCGCGTGTCTTCGGAACGAATAACGTCAACAACTGTTCGTTTTACTGTCATCAGGCCAGCGGTGTGGGCTTAGGTAGCGTGCTCGGCACCGGCACTGCCACCCTGGTTCTTGACGATCTCGAACATTCCGATCTGGTCTTCATTATT
>NZ_DASWWZ010000187.1:0-5675 GCF_036405755.1 Schlesneria sp. | reverse complement strand
GTGTGAATATCACGAGGATAGGTTGTGGTTTCCGCGGTATTCTGAATAAAAGGACCGCGCCCGACACAGCGGCGACAATTGAAGTGTGTCTAGAACAGTGTCCGCACTTCGGTCACTCGCTTCAGACACTCGGGACTGTCGTACTTCACGTTATTGACCAGTGAGCATACAGGGGTTGCCGCGAGAATTTCACTGGGGCAGGGGACGAGGAAACGCCGGAGTACCTCGAGATCGACCAGCTTGGGGTCGAGCCAGGCTTTCCAGTCTGCTTTTTCCAGGATCACGGGCATCCGGTCGTGAATCTGGGCCATAAACGAGTTGGCTTCGGTCGTGACGACGGCACACGATTCGATGACCGTCCCATCCACGGCTTGCCAGCGGTCCCAGATTCCTGCCAGCGCCAGCGGCTGGCCATCCGCCCGAAAGATATTCCATGGCTGCTTCGATTTCGAATCGAGTCGCTTCCATTCGAAAAACCCGTTGGCAGGAATCAGGCATCGGCGAAGCTGAAACGACTGACTGAACGACGGTTTCGAATCAATGGTTTCAGCACGAGCGTTATTCAGAGGTGGGCCGGTCAGTTTTGTCTTTGACCAGGAAGGGATCAGCCCCCATAGCAAAGGTTCTGCAAGTCGTTCACCCGGAGAATGCTGCCGCACGGCCAGCGCCTTCTGCATCGGACCGAGGTTATAACGAGGCTCCCAGTCCGGCTCGCGAAACAGTTCGAAGACGTCAGCCAGTTCGGCTGGCGACATCCACAAATTGATCCGCCCACACATCAGTCGAATCCTCGGCGAAAGTGTTCCCAGCCACTGCGGCCCAGACCGGCATTATATCGTGATGAGGCGAAGGAGTTGCTGAAAAACGAGAAGATCCCTGGCTGGTACAAGCGGGCGGGTCGAATCTTCTTGGATTCCACTTTCGCCCGTCGCATCAGCGAGGGATCTGGGATCGAATTCCCGTACGAGATCACAGCGGCCTTACCGCGATGATCAGATCACTGGATTTTGGCGTCGTGAGGAGGGGCTCCCATAATGTGGAAACCACAATCGACGTGCAGTGTTTCTCCGGTCACAGCGCTCGACATATCGCTGAGGAGATAAAGGCCTGTCTTGCCGACTTCTTCGACGTCGGTTGGACGGCGGAGCGGCGAGAGGGCTTCATACATCTTCAGCATGACGTCGATCCCACTAACGGCGGAAGAACTGAGGGTCTTGATGGCCCCGGCACTCAACGAATTGACGCGAATCTTCTTGGGGCCCAGTTCGTGTGCCAGGTAGCCGACGGAGGATTCGAGGGCCGCTTTGCACAATCCCATCACGTTGTAGCCAGGAATGACGCGTTCCCCGCCCAGGTAGGACAGCGTAATGATGCTGCCGCCGTCAGGCATCAGTTCCTGGGCTCGCTTGCAGATGGCCATCAGGCTGTAAACACTGATATCCATTGAGGTTTTGAAGCCGTCGCGGCTGCAGCCGTAGACAGGTCCCTTCAGATCGTCCATCGGCGCATAAGCGATCGAGTGAACGATGAAGTCCAGTGTCCCGAATGTTTCTTTTGCCTGGGCGAATGTCTTATCGAGATCTTCGTCCTTCTGGACGTCGCACGAGACCAGCATCTTGGCCCCGATCGGCTCGACCAGTTTCCGCACTCGCCGCTCCATTTTCGGATTGGCTGGATCCCTGTCCGGGAGATGCGTGAACCCAAGTGACGCACCTTCTTTATGCAGTTGTTCGGTAATCGCCCAGGCGATCGAATAATCGTTGGCGATCCCAAATACCAAGCCTTTTTTCCCAGCCATCAAACTCATCGGCATCTCCTTCGTTCAGAAGCGGCGGTTCCATCCACGTTGCGTATGACGATTCGACAAAAGTTGAAAACAGCGGGGTCTCTTCCTCATCCCCACCGTGAAACGTTCAATCGTCAGCCTGATCAACTTGCCCAAATCGGTGCAGGAGCGATTTTCTTCCTGCCGCCACACGATAACAGCGCCCGGAAAACCCGCAACTGTCAGCAGGTACGCAGAGAGCCGTCAGGAATTCATTCCCCTCTGCCTTGCTGACACCCCGTGAAAATGAACGTGGCAGCTTGAGGGCCGACGGGCAGAATGGAAGGCCGTCGTTCCAGCGCAAACTTCGATCGACGTCGGCGCACAGGCCCGGTATCGATCAGAAGATACAGGAGCGTGGGGAGCTGCATCGTCGTTCGGAGCGTCCCAGAAACCGATCCCGCGTTATTTATTCGTCGAAGTAGACGAAGTGCCGGATCGCCTGGGCGATCTGCGGCTGGGAATAGTAGTGGACCCAGATGTGTCCCAAGCCGACCAGATTAGTGACGTCGTAGTCAACGATCTTCTGGTTGGCCGGTCCGATCAACTCACGGTCGCGGCGGGTGAAGCCCGATATCGCCAGAGCTTTACCGGAAATCGGCCGGCGAAGTGGATAGACTGTCAGGGGAAAATCCGTGTGGTTTCTCAGATTGATCACCGCTTCGCACTGATTCAGAGCCAACCCGAATCGCTCGTTGGGATTCAACCAGTCATGATCAATCGCCGCCGCAGCCAGAATCACGCGAATCCGGCGAGGAGGTTGGGGACCGCCCGCAAAGAATCGCCCTTCCACAGCACCGCCCCCCATGGAATGGAGTGCGGCACTCACCATCCGTGTTCCGTGACTGTGGCCGATCACGCAAACCGGATGCTGATGACTCACTTTTGTGATCAGATCCGCAAGATAAAACCCGTTCAGGGAAGCACGCCGTCCCAGGACGTTCACTCGCAGTCCCGGTATACAACATTCAACGTCATCACTGGCCCACGTGTAGAAGATCATATGAACCGGCTGGCAGGGGGCCGCACCCCGCAACCAGCGATATGTCTGTGCCGAGTCATTGAGCATGGAATCCCAGGTGACGAAACTGCCATGTGCCATAAAGCACACTGGCACACCGGGTTGAAGAGAGGCGAGCAGCTCGTCCATTGAGCTGTAGCGACCGGGATTCGGTCCCTCGAACCGATAGACCTTATAGTTGTATCCGACACCGGCTTCGACTTCCGCTTCCGCGCAACGCGTACTGATGATCCAGTAGTCGGGGTCGCAGGGTCCGCGAACGATCGTCTGCGTTGAGGGAGGAAGAGATGCTTCCGCCCCGGATTCAGCGGGGGCGGGAAGAACAAACGATCTCCCCTCCGCCGGAGTCTGTCCGAACGCCATCAACGGAGTCAACACGACACCCCAGACGACGATGAGCCATAACCGGCACCATCTTTTGACGAAGGGGTATGGATGTCTGCTACGCGACTTCATGAAAAATGCAGCCGTGGAAAACCAGGATGTTCAGTTAGTGCGGCTCTGGTTATCGTCCGCGAGATTGACCATGTCCAACACAAACCGGCCCCTTTGATGACATCTATACAAGTGAACGAGGACCACATGTTCTCGCCCGCATTTTGTGTAACTGCGCCAAGACCATCAAAAAATAAGCAGGCGGCCCCGATCGGAAGAAACGATCGGGGCCGCCGGTAATCTGGTCTGACAATGACGCCAGGTGGGCGTCGAACTGTCTCTTAATCATTAACGAATCGCTTCGTCCAGTTCTTCCTCTTCTTCTGCAGCGGCGGTCTTCGCAGCGCCGGAAGCGTTTGCGGGAGACATCGCTCGTGCGGATTTCGCGGCTCCGTCCTGTGCAGCGGCGGGGGCAATGGGGTGCTTTTCTTTCAGCACTTTGACGACTTCGTCGGTGATGTCGACACCTGGATCAACCGACAGCAGCAAGCCTTCGTTCTTGGGAATCACAATACTGAGACCCCGTTTGGCAGCGACTTCCTGGGTGATGGGCTTCAATTCCGCGCGGAACTTGGCGATCTGAACCTGCTTGTACTGTTCAAACTCGGCCCGTGCCTTGTTCTGAATCTGGGTCAACTGCGTCACAGCCGAACGCTCCATCTGAGAGAGTTCTTTCAGTTCATCTTCGGTCGGCTCGGTTCCGAGACCTTTTTTCTTCGCGGCGAGCTGATCCTTGGCGCTTTCCACGGTCTTGGCGTAGCCCTGATTCAGCGTGTTCTGAGCCAGCTCGAGCGACTGGGCCAGAAGGCGGTCACGACCGGTTTCGGCGGCCACCTTGTCCAGATCGACCACGGCCATCCCGCCGCGTGACCCTGCCGCGGCTGGCCCGCTGGTCTGTCCGCACCCAATCAAACTCGCAACGCAACCCGAAAGTACGACAAACACACCAACGTGACGCATCCAAAACTCCTTTTTTGGACAGGATTTGTTCAAGCCATGAACGACGTGCGCGGAAGCTATTCGAAACGGTAATTAAGGTCTATAGCAGTTCGAAAGTGCGACAGATCCAGCAAGAACGGTTACAGGCCGCAAATCCCTTCCAACACTCTTTGCCTCACTGCACGTAGTTCTGGAACGCAGCAAGTTTGCCGACGAGCCCCGGGCCACAAAATTGACCGTCTGTCCATGCCCCACGCTCAGTTCAAGCAGAATGCATCTTGCAGAGGATCGGGCGACGATCTGTTCCGATTGCCGGGTCCCAAAGTGTACGGGTTACTGAATTACAGCCAGAGGAGGGAATCATGCTGGTGCTATCAAGGAAGTCAGGAGGCGAAATCACAATCGCGGGCGGGATCAAGATCACGGTCCTGAAGATTTCGGGCAATCGCGTACGCCTGGGTGTTGATGCTCCCCCCGAAATGTCCATCCGCCGGGATCACTGCGATCAGCCCGGTGCACCTGCGTGCGTCGAGAACAAGCAGTCCTGAGCTGAGATCCCTTGGGGCTCCCCTGAAATTCGGGTTGCTGCTCCTCAGGCAGGTAATGGGGTCGCAATGCGTCGAGTGATCACCACCGGGTCAACAGACTTGGAGCAAGGCGGCAGGTTTCGTAGAGTTCACATCGTGCAAACCCTGATCGGCCCCATTTTTAAGAAGTGAACAGATGGACTGGATTCCAATTCTCTCTCGTTGGACGCATGTCGGTACCGCGATCATCCTTGTCGGTGGCGCCTTCTTCATCCGGTTTGTGCTCACCCCTGCGGCATCGCAGCTTCCCGACGACGAGCATAACAAGCTCAAAGAGCTGGTGATGAACAAGTGGAAGCGGTTCGTCCACGCCGGCATTTTGCTCTTTCTGGTCAGCGGCTTCTACAACTACCTCGCCGTGCAGGCCCCTCGTCCGAAGCCCTATCACATGCTGATGGGGATCAAGATGCTCTTGGCGTTCACCGTCTTCTTTCTGATTTCCGCACTTGTCGGACGCTCCAAGGCGTTCGAAGGGATGCGAAAGAATTCCAAGCGGTGGCAACTTGTTGTCCTGATTCTGGCCGCAGCGATCGTCGGGATCTCGGGCTATCTGAAAGTTGTGATTCCTAAACTGGCTGCCGGCTGAGACGGACGGCCACGGGAGTCCTCTCACCGATTTTTTCCGTGAACAATTCCGCAACTGCGGTAAGATATCGCGATGCTGGATCGACGACAGATTCCACACCGCGAGCATGGAGAAGTCGAAATGGTGACAGGACTCCGTTTTCTGACAGTCACTCTGATGGTCCTCGCACTCGCCCACCCCGGCATGGCCCAGGTGGGTGGAGGGGCCGGAGGGACAGGGGGTCTCGGTGGTGGATTCGGCGGGGGGTTTGGCGGCCTCGGGGGTGGTGGGAACAACCAGAAC